>JAHBAP020000529.1 GCA_018500005.2 Mycobacterium sp.
AGATGTGTAGAAGGGGCAGAGTGTCAGCCGCGCCGAGATCGACGATCTGTTGCGGTTGCGGGAGATCCTCGAAGTCGGCGCGGCCCGGATGGCGGCGGGCAGGGCGTTGGACGCGGGGGAGTGCGACGAACTGTGGTCGAGGGTGGCCGACGTGCGGGCCGCCGAACCGGCGGACTACCGCCGCCTGGACTCCAGGCTGCACCTGGCGATCGCCGAGGCCGCGGGATCACCCTCGCTGGTGCCGCTGGTCGCCGAGAATCGGATGCGGGTCAACGCCCTTCTCGACCGGATTCCGTTGCTTCAGCGCAATATCGGCCACTCCGATGAACAGCACGCGGTGATCGTCGCGGCGATCGTCGCCGGTGATGCGGACCGGGCCGCCGCGGTGATGCTGGACCACCTGGCCGGCTCGGCGGCGCTGTTGCACGGGTTCCTCGACTGAAACGACTCCGTCCCGGCCCCTTCTCGCGGGGCCGGGACGGAGCCTGGATTGAGCCGGGGGGGTTACGGTCGGGCCGGGGCGTTCGACGGTGCCGGCGGGGTGAGCCGCGCGCTGCGGTCGCCGCGGTCCGGCCCCTGCGGTCCGCCGTCCGGACCCATCGGCCCACCCGGACCCATCGGTCCGTCCGGTCCGTGGAAGGGCCGCAACATCATGTGGTGTGGGCCGTGATGGCCGCTGCCCCCGCCCTGTTGACCCAGGACGTATCCGCTGAAGAAAACGGTTGCCACGATGAACAGCGAGCCCGCGACGATGCCCACCCAGGCCAGCGCCCGGTATAGGCGGCTGGGCTGGTGGCGCGGAGCGGCGTCATTTGCGGTGGTGTCGTGTGTTCCAAGTGATTCAGTCACGTGTCCCATCGTCTGTCCCGGCGCAATGCGTCGGCTTGGCCGTGCTTATGAGGTGGCTGTGAGGATCAGTGCGCGCATGCCTGGAAGCCCCACGGCAGTTCCAGGCGGTGGCGCGCCAGCAACTCGGTGTCGGCCAGAATCGAGCCGATGTCCGCGTCGGCGACGATCGCACCGGCGTCCATCACCACCGCCCGGTCGCACAGCTGAGCGGCGTAGGGCAGATCGTGGGTGACGACCAGCATCGTGGTGTCCAGCCTCAGGAGGGTTTCGGCGAGTTCCCGCCGGGACACCGGATCGAGATTGGCCGACGGCTCGTCGAGGACGAGGACCTCGGGGCGGCATGCCAGCACCGTGGCCAGCGCGGCGCGCCGGCGTTCCCCCATGGAAAGGTGCGCGGGGCTGCGATCCGCGCGGTCGGCCAGGGACACTTCGTCCAGCGCCGCGCGGACCCGCGCGGCCAGTTCGGCGCCGCGCAGACCGAAGTTGGCCGGGCCGAACGCGACGTCCTGGGCGACGGTCGGCATGAAGAGTTGGTCGTCAGGGTCCTGGAAGACGAGGCCCACCCGCTGTCTGATCTCGCGAAGGGTGCCGCGTGTCACCCGAACCCCGTTGATCTCGACCGTTCCGGACGTCGCGGTGAGCACACCGTTGAGATGCAGCATCAACGACGTCTTGCCGGCGCCGTTGGGTCCGAGCACCGCGACCCGCTCCCCGGGGGCGACGGTGAGGTCGACGCAGTTCAGGGCCAGGTGCCCGTCGGGGTAGACGTGCCGCAGGGCTTCGACGCGGACGGCCGGTGTCACCGCATCACCCGGGCAGAGATGGCGACGAGGGCGGCACCGGCAGCCGGCAGCATGGCAAGACCCCAGGCGCGCGCCGAGGCGGTGGCGGCACCGCCGGTGCCCAGAGCCAACGGCGGGACGTGCCCGTCATACCCCCGAGAGAGCATCGCGAGATAGACCCGTTCGCCGCGTTCGTAGGACCGGAGAAACAGGGTCCCAACGCTTTTCGCGGTTGCCGCTATCTGATGCAGAGTGCGCGGCGAGTCGCCACGGGACATCCGCGCCATCCGCATCCGGGCGGCCTCGGCGCTGAGAACGTCTATATAACGAATCATCAAAATCAGGACGGAGGTGATCAGCGGCGGAACCTTTAGCCGGGACAACGCCGACGGCAGTTCGCGGGCGCGGGTGGTGGCGGCGACCGTCAAGGAGGCCGCGACCCCGAGTGTGCCCTTGATGACGATTCCCCACCCGGCGTAGAGCCCCGCTACCGAGAGCGACATCCCGGCCACGTCGATGCGTTGACCGCCGTCGGCGAACGGCAGCAGCAACGCCAGGATCACGAAGGGCGTTTCGATGAGCATCCGCGGAAGCATCCAGCGAATGGGGAGCCGGCCCAGCCGCCACACGGCGAGCAGGAGCAGCGCGTAGATCCCGAAGGGCCAGAACAGTTCCCGGGGCGTGGCCACCACGGCGAGAACGAACACCAGCAGAGCGACGATCTTGACCTCGGCGGGGAGCCGATGCACGGTGGTGCGGCCGTCACGGAACAGCGGATGCGCGTGGCCGCCGCCCACCCTCAGTCCCCGCCGGAGACGGTGGTGGTCGTGCGCGGTTTGGCCCTGGCCAGCGCCAGAAACAAGCCGCCCGCGACGAACAGGGTGATCAGCACGCCGAGGACGCCGGCCAGCCCGGTGCTGCCCTCTGCCCCGCGAACCGAGTAGTCGGCCAGGGGCGACGCGGCCATCGCGTGGTCGCGGGCGTTCTGGGCGATGCACTGCCCGGTCAGCGCCTCGGACCCGTCGCTTTCGATGACCTGGCATCCCCGCAGGGTTGCGGCGTCCAGGCCGTCCGGACTGGAGCTGGCCACAGCGGAAAGCCCGCCCGCGATGAGCAGGGTGACGATCAGAAAGCCGGCCCAGAACCAGCGGCCGCGGGTCATGCCGATGCCCCCACGGCTACCCGCCGGGACCGCAGCAGGTACACCAGGTCGGGACGGGCAGTGCCGACCGCCATCAGCGTCACGGCGGTGATCAGCCCCTCGCCGAGGCCGATCAGCAGATGGGGTCCCCGCAGGGAGGCGCCGACCGATCCCAGTGGTGCCTGCGCCGCCCCGCCGATCGCGTACTCGACGAGGAATCCCATGGCCGCCGCGACAGTGGCCACCACGGCCGAGGCGAAGCCGACCAACCCCAGTTGCCGGACGCCGAGCGGGCCGCGCCGGCGAATCAGGCCGGCGAGTGTCACCGCTGTCAGATAGGCGGCCGTCACCCCGATCAGGGCCATATTGGTGATGTTGGTTCCCAACGCGCTGACCCCGCCGTCGGCGAACAATAAGGACTGCACAACCAGGACGATCGCAATACACAACGCGCCGGTGTATGGGCCCACCAGAATCGCGGCCAGCGCACCCCCGAGCAGGTGACCGCTCACCCCCGGCAGGATCGGGAAGTTCACCATCTGCACCGCGAAGATGAACGCAGCCACCAGGCCGGCCAATGGCACCGTGCGCTCGTCGAGTTCGGTGTTGGCACGCCGGGCGGCCACCGCCAGGCCTGCGGCGGCGATGACGCCGAACAACAGTGAGGTTGGCGCCGAGACGATTCCGTCGCTCATGTGCATCGCGACAACGCTCGCGGTCGTCATGGCGGCAGCCTAGTTCAGATACCTGTCCAGGTGTTCAGATATTCAGATAAAGATCCGTGTCGGCATCAGGAATGCGCCGCGCCGATCCAGTGCAGCAGACGGTGGACCGTCTGATCGTCGAGTTGATAGCTCGCCTGCCGGCCGACTCGCTTCGAGGTGACCCACCCTTGCTGCCGGAGGATGCGCAGGGCCTGGGACACCGAGTTCTCCGAACGGCCCACCGCCTGGGCCAACTCGCCGACGCAGATCCCGGGAACCCGGTGCAGGGCCAGCAGGATCTCCAGTCGATTGGGATCGGACAGCAGATCGAACCGTTGCGTCCAGCCGCCGATGTCCACGTCGGAAAGTGCCGACAAGACGTGGCCGACTCGCTCCCCGGACTCCGTCACAGCCGAAATCTAACCCACCGCGCTTCCGTCGATGGCCGTCACCGGGTGATGGCGCGGGTCACCGAATCGGCGACCTGTTCGTCGGACAGCGAACTGAGTTCGATCAGGCTGTGTGAAAGGACCGTGCGCACAACGAGTTCCGCGGCCTGAACCGGTTGCAGCGCCAGGCGTTCGTCCGCGGCGATGACCGGGGCCACCATGGTGGCCACCGTCTGAACCAGGTTCATTCCCCCGGTGGCCTCACCGACGACGAACACGGCGTTGAGCAGCCAGTGCGGCTCGTGGTCGCGGATATAACCGAACGCCGGGTGCCCGCGCAGGTAGCGCAGCGCGAAGAGCGTCGTCGAGCGCACCAGGGTGTCAGGTTCGGCCCGCATGTCCACCCCGGCGAGTGTCGCAGCGATCATCTGCTGCACCTCGTGGCGGGCCACCGCCCCGATCAGTCCGTCCTTGTCGCCGAACTCGCGGTAGGCGGTCGCGCGGGACACCCCGGCCCGGCCGGCGACCTGCTTGAGGGTGAGGCCGTCAAGGCCGCTCTCGGCGATCAGTTCGACCGCGGCTCGCACCAGAGCCTGTGAAGAACGGGTCGTGGACATCACGGTATTTCTACTCCAGCGCGGGTACTCTCGGCTGAGACTAATTCGAAAATCGGTCTCACTTTCAGGAGGAGCCGTGGCGTCCCGTTCGGCCGAAACAACGCTGCCCGACGTCCCCGGCCTTCCGGCGTTGGGGGACTACCTCGATTCGCTGGACCCGGCCGAACGGTCGAGGGCGATCGAGCGGATGTCGACGATGGGCGACGCCGATCTCCGGAGCCTGGGCGTCAGCGAACCGCAGCACACCGAATTCGACTACGACGTCGACGGGATCGACGGCGAGATTCCGGCCGAACTTTCCGGAACGCTCTACCGCAACGGACCCGGCCGCTGGCAGGACCATACCGGCCGACCCCTGCACCATCTCTTCGATGGCGACGGGATGATTTCGGCCTTCCAGATCGGCAAGGGCGGCGTGCGCTATCGCAACCGCTACGTCCGCACTCAGCACTACCGCGCCAAATCCGGAACCCGGCACATGGGCACCGACGCCGTCGGTGGCTTCCTGGCCAATATCGGCCGACTGCCCACCAATCTGGCCAACACCAATGTGGTCGAGCACGCCGGTCATCTCTACGCACTCTGGGAGGGCGGTCCGCCCTACGAGGTGGATCCGGAAACCCTGGAAACCAGGGGTCTGCGTCGGTTCGGCGGCGAATTGCGTTGGATCGGTTCGTATTCGGCGCACCCGTGTTTGTGTCCCAGTAGTGGCGACATGTTCAACTTCGGTGTCGAGTTCATCCCCAACCCGCACCTGCGCGTCTATCGCACGGATCGCGACGGCAGGCTCCAGCACTACCGTTCGGTGTCGCTGCCCTACGTGGCGATGGTGCACGATTTCGCGATCACCGAGCGCTACCTGGTCTTCATCGTCTCGCCGATCATCCCCGACGGAATCCCGATAGCGCTGGGCCTCAAAGCATTCGGCGACGCCATGAGATACCAGCCCGAACGCGGCAGCTCTTTCATCCTGATTCCGCGGGACGGCGGCAGGATCAGGCGCATCGAGCACGATGCGATCATGCAGTTCCACCTGTCCAACGCCTTCGACGACCGCGGGGACGTCGTCGTCGACGTGATCACCTACGACAACGGGCAGCTGCTGGACTGCATCGCCCGCTTCCGCACCAGCCCGCTGGACGACGCGACCTCGCAGTTCACCCGGTTCCGTCTTACCGCCTCGGGCCGGGTGATCTGCGAACAACTCAGCGACCGGTCCTGCGAATTCCCGCGACACCACCCCGACCACGAAGGCCGGCCGCACCGCTACTCCTACTACAACTCCCGCCGCCGGCTCGGGACGATGTTCGACCAGATCACCAAGCTGGACCTGTCGGACAGCTCCGAGACCCACCACGCCGCGGAGACCGCCGGAAACAGCTTCTGCGAACCGGTGTTCACCCCGCGGCCCGGCGCAACCGACGAGGACGACGGCTGGCTGCTATCGGTGGAGTATCAGGCCGACACGCACACATCGCGACTGGTGATCCTCGACGCCGGTGATCTCGAAGGTGGGCCGATCGCCACGGCCCAGTTGAATCATCATGTGCCGCAGGGCTTCCACGGGAACTTCGTCAGCCAACGGTCGAGTTCCGCGTAAGCAACCTCCCGCGGCCCAGGCAGCGACAGGAACACGTCGTGTTTGGCGTCGACCACCGGCACGATCGTCTGCCGATTGCCGATGCATCCGGCCCACCGGGCGATGTGGGCGACGTCGAGCACGGCGTCACCGCGTTGCATCTCCTCGGTGCCGGTTGTCTCGGCGACGCTGTGGTCGGAACGCAGCACGAGGTTGGGCACACCGACGTCCAGGCCGAGTTGCAGCCGGGCCTGCCCGCGCCGGATGGCGGTTATCCAGCCCAGCGTGATCGGGAAGCCGCCGATCGGTTTCCATTTCAGGTTGTAGTCGAACTCGCCGTGGTAGTCCCGGTGCAGGGTCAAGCCATAGCCGCCCTTCCCGGCCGGCCGAACCACCCTGGTCTTGCGGACCCGGGAGGCCGCGCCGAGGGCACCTCGGGTGACCCGGGTCCGCAGAATCGTCGGCCCGGCGAGGTCCAGGAAAGGGCTATTGAGCACCAGTCCGGCCAATCCGAGATCGTCGGTGCCGCCGCGGCGCCTTACCCGGTCAAGCCACAGCGAGACCACCAGCCCGCCGGTGGAGTGGCCGTAAACCAGTACCCGGGGCGCCGGAGCCGCTCGGCCGGCGACATCGGATATAGCGTTCTCCGCCCGGATGATCGCGAGCGCCAGTTCCAGTTCGCGGTCGTAGCGGGACAGGTCGGTGGTGAAGTGCGGGGTCTGGCCCTCCCGCCAGGACCGGCCGCACTTGTGCAGGTCCAGCCCGTAGACGCGGTAGCCGCGTGCGGCGAAGAAGTCCACCAGTCCGGTGTTGAAGAAGTAGTCGGTGAAGCCGTGCACGGCCAGCACCACCCGATCCGACGGGTTGCTGTCCCCGCGACGCACCAGGGTGGCGAACAACTCGCCCTCGCCGTCGGGGTCCGGACCGAGTTCCAGGGTCGTCTGCCGGTAGCCGGGAAGAACGTCGTCAGCCCATTCGGTGCGCGCGAGCGTCACGGTCCAACCCTAACCAGTGACGGTCCTCTACTACCCCGGTCGCGCTCGGACGCGCCGGGATAACCTAGCGGTACCCAAGGTGCCCGACTCCCGGGCGCGATTTCCGGAAGGACATGCCCGTGTCTGACGCCACGAAGTCCGACGCCAGGACCGACGTCGTCCTGGTTGGTGCAGGGATCATGAGCGCCACCCTCGGCGCGCTGCTGCGCCTGGTCGAGCCGACCTGGTCGATCACCCTGGTGGAGCGCCTCGACGCCGCGGCCGCGGAGAGCAGCGATCCATGGAACAACGCCGGCACCGGCCACTCGGCGCTGTGCGAGTTGAACTACACCCCGGCCAAGCCCGACGGCACCATCGATATCGCCAAGGCGATCAACGTCAACGAGCAGTTCCAGGTGACCCGGCAGTTCTGGTCGTACGCGGTGGAGAACGGCATCCTGACCGACGTTCGCAGCTTCCTCAATCAGGTGCCGCACGTCAGCTTCGTCAACGGAGCCGACAACGTCGACTACCTGCGCCGCCGGTACGAAACCCTGGTCCGCAACCCGCTGTTCGCCACGATGGAGTTCATCAACGAACCCGACGAGTTCGCCCGGCGGTTGCCGCTGATGGCGCGCGGCCGGGACTTCTCCGATCCGGTCGGCCTGAACTGGACCGAGGCCGGCACCGACGTCGACTTCGGCTCGCTGTCCCGGCAGTTGCTCGCGTTCGGAACCGAGCGCGGGATGAACACGATGTTCGGTCACTGTCTCTTATACACATCTGACG
>JAHBAP020000481.1 GCA_018500005.2 Mycobacterium sp.
CCTCAGCGACGTGGATCTGAGCGGGGCGGTGCTGGCGAACACGGACTTGTCAGGCGCCAATCTGAGCAAGGGGATCCTCACCGACGCGAATCTGATCACCGCCAAGCTCACCAACGCCCTCTGGAACGAGACTGCCTGCCCGCACGGCGGCAAGTCCAGCACGGGCTGCTCGCCATTCCCGACCGTGCCAGTCGGCGACCAATACAGCAGGGGCGGTAGCAAAGAGTGGTATGAGTACCGCTCGACTGGCACCGCGACCATGCCCTCCACCCCCCTGCTGGGCACCCTGGGCGCACCTTTGCGGACCAGCGAAGGGGGCGGAAGCCTCTATAACCAAGATGGCGTTCAGGGCGCGATCAAGAACTTCAGTGGTCAGCGCATCCTGGTCAGGACGTATCAGTCCGGGGCGGTGAGCGAGGCCATCGTGGAGCCCGGCGGCGAAGTTTCGTACATGCTCCTTTCAGCGGGAACCTTGCATATCTTCCGGGCCCCGGAAGGGCAGGCGGTCGGCGACCCCGCCAAGCTTTGGCTTAAGGACCCCTACGCAGGTCGGCCGTCGACGGCGTTCACCCCGCCCGGACGCACCGATCCGGTAACCACGCGGACCGGCTGGGGTGAGGGGGAGTCTCACCACGAAATCTGGGGTGGCACCACATTGTGGGTGAAGCGGGAGACCGACGGTTGGCGGGTGCCGCTTTCTGAGGAGTTCATCAAGCGCTACGGCAACCCCTATGAAGAAGGGCCCGGTTACCAGGATTGGGCGATCTTCTCCATCCACATCGACAGCCTCTGAAACGTTGCGACGTATTGTCGGCAGCTGCCGGGGATTTGACGCTGACCTGTGCCGGGACTACCCTTCGCAGGTATGACTACCGGCAATCTCGTAGTAGTAGGACAGCGCGTTGGTGCCGCGCTTGCCCTCTGCCGGGTTTAGCCACACGCACCAGCGCGCAACCCTCGTACAGCCGCCCATGCTGACGGGGGTTTTTTCTTGTCAACCGATAGAACTCAATACGCCAGCCCCACCACGCAGCCCCCACCACGACAACGAGGACCACCTGTGAGCGCACCTGCCACCCGAGCATCCGAAACGTCGGCGTCGCCCGCGATCAACGGCGCACATGACCGCAACGGCCACTCCGCACACCGGGTCGCACCGGTTCAGATGACCGGCGCCGAGGCGGTGGTGCGCTCCCTGGAGGAGATCGGCGTCGACCTCATTTTCGGCATCCCCGGCGGCGCGGTGCTGCCGGTCTACGACCCGCTCTATGACTCGGAGAAGCTGCGCCACGTCCTGGTGCGGCACGAGCAGGGCGCCGGCCACGCGGCCAGCGGTTACGCGCATGCCACCGGCAAGGTGGGCGTCATGATGGCGACCTCCGGACCCGGCGCGACCAACCTGGTCACCCCGCTGGCCGATGCCCAGATGGACTCGATTCCGGTGGTCGCCATCACCGGGCAGGTCGGTCGCAGCCTGATCGGCACCGACGCTTTCCAGGAGTCCGACATCACCGGCATCACCATGCCGATCACCAAGCACAACATCCTGGTGCGCGAAGGGGACGATATCGCCCGTTCGATCGCCGAGGCCTTCCACATCGCGGCAACCGGCCGTCCCGGCGCCGTACTCGTCGACATCCCCAAGGACGTGCTGCAGGGCCAGTGCACGTTCTCCTGGCCGCCGCAGTTGCAACTGCCCGGCTACAAGCCCAACACCAAGCCGCACGGCCGCCAGATCAAGGAAGCCGCCAGGCTGATCGCCGAGGCCCGCAAGCCTGTGCTCTACGTGGGTGGCGGGGTGATCCGCGGCGAGGCGACCGAAGAGCTCAAGGAACTGGCCGAGCTGACCGGAATCCCGGTGGTCACCACCCTGATGGCCCGCGGTGCCTTCCCGGACAGCCACGTCCAGAACCTGGGCATGCCCGGCATGCACGGCACCGTCGCCGCGGTGGCAGCCTTCCAGCGCAGCGACCTGATCGTCGCCCTCGGCGCGCGGTTCGATGACCGGGTGACCGGCAAGCTGGACTCCTTCGCGCCCGACGCCAAGGTGATCCACGCGGATATCGACCCGGCGGAGATCGGCAAGAACCGGCACGCCGACGTCCCGATCGTGGGCGATATCAAGGCCGTTATCCACGACCTCATCGAGGCGTTCAAGCGGATGCCGGCGGGGGAGAACCGGATCGGCAACGAAGGTATGGCCGATCCCGATCTGGCGGGCTGGTGGTCGTACCTCAACAGCGTCCGGGAGGCCTACCCGCTGAGCTACGGCCCGCAGAGTGACGGCAGCCTGAGCCCGGAGTACGTGATCGAGCAACTCGGCAAGATCGCCGGGCCCGACGCCATCTATGTGGCCGGCGTTGGTCAGCATCAGATGTGGGCCGCGCAGTTCATCTCCTACGAGAATCCACGCACCTGGCTGAACTCCGGCGGCCTGGGCACCATGGGCTACGCCGTGCCGGCGGCGATGGGTGCCAAGATGGCCCGTCCGGATGCCGAGGTGTGGGCCATTGACGGCGACGGCTGCTTCCAGATGACCAACCAGGAACTGGCCACCTGCGCGGTGGAGGGCGTGCCGATCAAGGTCGCGCTGATCAACAACGGCAACCTGGGCATGGTGCGGCAGTGGCAGACGCTGTTCTACGGGGAGCGCTACAGCAACACCGACCTGGCCACCCACAGCCAGCGCATCCCCGATTTCGTGAAACTCGCCGAAGCCATGGGCTGCGTCGGATTGCGGTGCGAGCGTGAGGAGGATGTGGCAGACGCGATCAACCCGGCCCGCGCCATCAACGACCGCCCGGTGGTCATCGACTTCATCGTCGGCGCCGACGCGCAGGTGTGGCCGATGGTCGCCGCTGGCACCGGCAACGATCAGATCATGGCGGCCCGCAACATCCGGCCGCTGTTCGACGAGGACAACGAGGAAGGACGCGCCTGATGACCGCTACCGTTCCCAGGACCGTCACCCACACCCTGTCGGTGCTTGTCGAGGACAAGCCCGGTGTGCTGGCGCGCGTCGCGGCCCTGTTCTCCCGGCGCGGGTTCAACATCCAGTCGCTGGCGGTGGGCCCCACCGATGTGAAGAACATGTCTCGGATGACGATCGTCGTCACCGCCGAGGAGACCCCGCTGGAGCAGATCACCAAACAGCTCAACAAGCTGATCAACGTGATCAAGATCCTCGAGCAGGACGACGACAACATGGTGGCCCGGCAGTTGGCGCTGATCAAGGTCCGCACCGATGCCGGCAACCGCAGCCAGGTCATCGAAGCGGCGAACCTGTTCCGCGCCAAGGTTATTGACGTATCAGCCGAGTCGCTGACCATTGAGGCGACCGGCACCGAGGAGAAGCTCGAAGCGCTGCTCCGCGTACTCGAGCCCTTCGGCATCCGCGAGACGGTGCAGTCCGGGGTGGTAGCACTGTCCCGCGGGCCGCGTGGCATGACGAACTCCAAGTAGCAGTAAGACCCAGGAAACACGAAGAGAACAAAGGAAATTCAACTGTGTCAAACAACGACCAGGCAATCGAGATGTTCTACGACGACGACGCCGACCTGTCGATCATTCAGGGCCGCAAGGTCGGTGTGATCGGCTACGGCAGCCAGGGGCACGCGCACTCGCTGAGCCTGCGCGACTCCGGTGTGCAGGTGAAGGTGGGCCTGAAGGAGGGCTCCAAGTCGCGCGCAAAGGTCACCGAGCAGGGCCTTGAGGTCGACACTCCAGCAAATGTTGCCGCTTGGGCTGATGTGATCATGTTGCTGGCTCCCGATACCGCGCAGGCCGAGATCTACCGCAACGACATCGAACCCAATCTCAAGGCCGGCGACGCGCTGTTCTTCGGCCACGGACTGAACATCCATTTCGGCCTGATCAAACCGCCCGCCGATGTGATCGTCGGCATGGTCGCCCCCAAGGGCCCCGGGCACTTGGTGCGCCGGCAGTTCGTCGACGGCAAGGGCGTGCCCTGCCTGGTGGCCATCGAGCAGGACCCGACTGGTAACGGTCTGGCGCTTGCGCTGTCCTATGCGAAGGCAATCGGCGGCGCCCGCGCCGGTGTCATCAAGACCACCTTCAAGGACGAGACCGAGACCGACCTCTTCGGCGAGCAGGCCGTGTTGTGCGGTGGCACTGAGGAATTGGTCAAGACCGGCTTCGAGGTGATGGTCGAGGCGGGCTACGCCCCCGAGCTGGCCTACTTCGAGGTGCTGCACGAGCTGAAGCTGATCGTCGACCTGATGTACGAGGGCGGCATCGCGCGGATGAACTATTCGGTGTCCGACACCGCGGAGTTCGGCGGCTACCTGTCCGGCCCGCGCGTCATCGACGCCGACACCAAGAAGCGGATGAAGGACATCCTGACCGACATCCAGGACGGCACCTTCGTCAAGCGCCTCGTCGCCAACGTCGAAGGCGGCAACAAGGAACTGGAGGGTCTGCGCAAGAAGAACGCCGAGCACCCGATCGAGGTCACCGGCGCCAAACTGCGCAAGCTGATGAGCTGGGTCGACCGCCCGCTCACCGACACGGCGTAGCCTCCGCCCCTCCTGCACGATTTCGGCGTGGTTTTCGTCGCTCAGCGACGAAAACCGCCCCGAGGTTTACCGCG
>JAHBAP020000116.1 GCA_018500005.2 Mycobacterium sp.
CTGCACGACGCCGACGGCGAGCCGATCGGAGTGCTCAAGATCGCCAACCCGGCGTTCACCAGGGCCGAACTGGAGGCCCAGGACGCGGCCGCGGCCTTCATCGACGCGACCGAGGGCATTCGTACCACCATCAACGTCGCCGCCCAGGGCATCGCCGAGATCGACTCGGGGGAAACGTTTTTGGCCCGGGTCATCCGCTTCCTGCCCGGCGGAACGCTGTCCGGGGACGGCTATCTTCGGCCGCGGCAGGTGGCGGCGCTCGGCGATCTGGCCGCCCGAACCTGTCGGGCGCTGGCCGCCTTCGACCATCCGGGCGTGGACCGGGTGCTGCAGTGGGACCTGCGCCACGGCATGCGCACGGTTGAGTTACTCGCGCGCCACGTGACCGACCCGCACCGGCGGGAGACCGTCGAGTCGGCCGCCGCCAACGCCTGGCGGGTGATCGCCGGTGTCGCCGACGATCTGCCGGTCCAGGTGATCCACGGTGACATCACCGGTGACAACGTGGTGTGTGACGCGTCGACGGCCACGCCGGACGGCCTGATCGACTTCGGCGATCTGATGCGATCCTGGACGGTGGCCGAACTGGCCGTCGCGGTGGCCACCCTGCTTCGCCATGACGGCTGCGAACCGGCGGCCGCACTGGCGGCCGTGCAGGCCTTCCACGCAGCACGCCCACTCGGTCCCGCAGAAGTGGAGGCACTCTGGCCGCTGGTGGTGCTGCGTGGTGCCGTCCTCGTGGTCAGCGGAATCCATCAGTCCTCCATCGACGCCGAGAATGACTACGCCAGTTCGGCTCTGGACAGTGAGTGGCGGATCTTCGAGCGCGCCAACGCAATCCCCCTGGAGGTGATGACCGCCCAGATCCGCCACGTTCTCGGCGTGGAGCACCCGAGCGTCCCGCTCACCGGCCGGCTGTTCAAGGATGCTGTCGACATCGCCGTCGTCGACCTGCGCGCGGAGGCCGACGCGATGGACGGCGGTGGGTGGCTGGACCCGGTATGCGAGGAACGGCTTGCCGCCGAGCACCTCGCCGGCGGTGCGACAGCCGCGGTGACGCTGTTCGGACAGGCCCGCCTGACCCGGTCGGCGACGTTGCGCGAAACCTCCCCGGCCACCGTGGCGACCGGGATCGATCTATGGCCGGGCCGGTTGCTGACACTCGTCGCACCCTGGCCGGGATCGATCGCCGTGGACGAGCGCACGGGTTCGGTGATCTTGAGCGCAGCGGAAGGCACACTCGAGATTCGCGGGGCGGTGCGCGCGGCCGGGCCCAGCGGCCACACCGTCGCGGCCGGCGATGCTCTGGCGAGCGTGGACGGGCGGGTGTGGATCCAGGCCCGCCGGCACGGCGTCGGCGAGGTGCCGGCGTTCGTCCGGCCCGAGTACGCGGCCGGCTGGCTGGCACAGGTCGGCGATCCCGGGCCACTGCTGGATCTGCCGCCCGCACCCGGGCTGGCCGATGACAGCTTCGCGCTGCGCCAGCGTCGCTCGAAGCCCTTCGCCGGAGTCCAGGAGCACTACTACGAGCACCCGCCCCGGATCGAGCGCGGCTGGCGCGAGCACCTGATCGCGACCGACGGACGTAGCTATCTGGACATGGTGAACAACGTCGCGGTGCTCGGTCACGGTCACCCGGAACTCGCCGAGGCCGTGGCGCGGCAGTGGCGTCGGCTCAACACCAATTCCCGGTTCAACTATGGCGCCGTGGTGGCACTCTCCGAACGACTGGCCGCCACCCTGCCCGATCCCCTGGACACGGTGTTCCTGGTGAACTCCGGATCGGAGGCAGACGACCTTGCGCTGAGGTTGGCGATGGCGACGACCGGGCGCCATGACGTGGTCGCCGTCGCGGAGGCCTACCACGGCTGGACGTATGCCACCGATGCCATTTCCACGTCGATCGCCGACAACCCCAATGCGCTGGAGACCCGGCCGCCCTGGGTGCACACCGTGCCCTCCCCCAACGCCTACCGCGGTGCGCACCGTGGAGTAGCGGCGGCCCGGTATGCCCCCGAGGCGGTGGCGATCATCGAAGCGCTTGCCGCAGAGGGACATCCACCCGCGGCGTTCATCTGTGAACCGTTTTACGGCAACGCCGGCGGCATGGCGCTACCGGACGGCTATCTGCCGGCGGTGTACGCCGCGGTGCGGGCGGCGGGCGGCTTGGCGATTGCCGACGAGGTTCAGGTGGGTTACGGCCGTACCGGCCGCTGGTTCTGGGCGTTCGAGCAGCAGGACGTCGTCCCCGACATCGTCTGCGTCGCCAAGGCGATGGGCAACGGACAACCACTCGGCGCGGTGATCACCACCAAGGCGATCGCCGACGCCTACCGCAACTGCGGCTACTTCTTCTCCTCGGCCGGCGGCAGCCCGGTTTCCAGCGTGGTCGGACTGACCGTGCTGGACGTGATCGAACGGGATCGCCTGCAGGAGAACGCCTTAACCGTCGGGGACCACCTCAAAGCGAGAATCAACACGCTGGCCGAGCACCACCCGCTGATCGGCACCGTGCACGGCAGCGGCCTGTACATGGGGGTGGAACTGGTCACCGACCGGGAGACCCTGGAACCGGCGGTATTCGAGACCGCGGCGATCTGCGAGCGGATGCGGGAACTCGGGGTGATCGTTCAACCGACCGGTGATCGCCAGAACGTGTTGAAGATGAAGCCACCGATGTGCATCACCCGGGAGTCCGCCGACTTCTTCGTCGACATGCTCGACCGGGTGCTCAGTACCGGCTTCTGAGCCAGTCGCGCTGCCGACGCAGGAACGCCGCGTCCACCACCGCGCCGTGGCCAGGAACGTAGACTGCATCCTCTCCCCCCATGGCGAGCACCCTGTCGATGGTCGCGGGCCAGGCCGTCGGTTCGGCGTCGTCGCCGACCGCGGGATCGGCGGACTGCTCCACCAAGTCGCCGCAAAAGACGACCTTCGGGTCGCCGGGGATCACCACGATGAGGTCGTGGTCGGTGTGTCCGCGACCGGGATGCCGCACCCGCGCCGACCGTCCGCCGAGGTCGATGTCGACGTCCCAGACCAACTGATCCGGCGGCCGCACCGCGCGACCGGCCGCCGCGACCTGACCCGGGTCGGCCCCGTATCGAAGCGCCTCGGCGCACAGTGCGGCCAATCCTCCGTCGAGGGCCGCGGCCACCGGCGGGGCCGCGTAACTGACGGCGTGTTTGAATCCCGCCGAACCGAGGATGTGGTCGAAGTGGTTGTGCGTCATGACCACATGGCTGACATTGCGCCCCGTGAGTTCGCGCACGTCGTCGGCGATAGCTTCGGCCTCCACCAGGTTGGTGCCGCAGTCGATCAGCAAAACCCCGTAATCCGCCGCCACCGCTCCGACGGTGACGTCGAGAAACGGGAGGCGAGTCCGGTAGACCCCTTCGGCGAGTTCCTCCCAGTCGTGGTGCATCGTGTGACGGTAACCAGTGTTTGCGCCCCGCGGACAGGTAGGTCAGGGGCGCAGCGACGCGCGAGACGCCGACGAGAGATCACCGGTCCCCCGGCCCGGTAGATTCGAGTCAACCGACTATCAGGAGTGTGCGATGACAACTGGTGACCAGGATCCCAACGCCTACGGGCAACCGTCCGGCTTCCCACCGCCCCCGCCGGCAAACCCGTACGGCTGTCTCTTATACACATCTCCGAGCCCACGAGA
>JAHBAP020000607.1 GCA_018500005.2 Mycobacterium sp.
ACCGGTGGCGGGGGGGCCTTTGTGGGCGGGCGCGGCTCCGGCGGCTTTGGCACCGCGGATGGCCTCGCCCAACCGCCGAGCCACCGGGGCCTCGACCGTGGATGACGCTGATTTGACGAACTCGCCTTGTTCGCTCAGGCGAGCGAGAACTTCCTTGCTCGTGACACCGAGTTCCTTAGCCAACTCGTGTACGCGGGCCTTGCCTGCCACTACATCTCCATCTCTAGAGGCGACAGCGGTGGGTAGGCCGCGCCTCGGGTTTAGCTATGACGCATGGTCATCGGGACTTCACGGTGTGCTCATGTTCTTCGCTACCTGTTTCTCATTACTGCTCTCACCTCGACACTTGTCGAAGTGCTCGGTTACCCCGGAAGTGTCCGGGGAACCGGTGACCCGCAGCGCTCGGCCGAAAGCCCGCCGCCGGATCGCTGCCGACAGGCAACGGTTGTCGGGGTGCAACCATGCCCCCCGGCCCGGAAGTGAGCCTGCTGTGTCAACGGTGACGACCGACTGGCCGTTCCCCGTCGGCACTGCCACCACCCGGAGCAGTTCGACGGCCAACTCTCGTTTCCGGCAACCGATGCACGTCCGTACCGGACCCACACCAGCGGACGGAATCTCGCGCTGGATCACAGATCAGTCTACGTCACGGCGAGGGCGCTTCGAACCAGTCTCTGCGCTCACGCCCGCGGGTCGGCCGCATCTGGGGACGCGGGGACCGCGGCATCACTGCGGATGTCGATCCGCCAGCCGGTGAGCCTGGCGGCCAACCGGGCGTTCTGGCCCTCCTTGCCGATCGCCAGGGAAAGCTGGAAATCCGGCACGATCACCCGCGCAGCCCGCGCGGTGGCGTCCACGACCTGCACCGACACCACCTTGGCCGGGGACAATGCGTTGGCGACGAAGCGCGCCGGGTCGTCGTCGAAGTCGATGATGTCGATCTTCTCGCCGGACAGTTCGCTCATCACGTTGCGGACCCGCTGACCCATCGGGCCGATGCAGGCGCCCTTGGCGTTGAGACCGGTGACCTTGGAGCGCACCGCGATCTTGGATCGGTGTCCGGCCTCGCGGGCCACCGCGACGATCTCCACCGAACCCTCGGCGATTTCGGGCACTTCCAGCGAGAACAGCTTGCGGACCAGATTCGGGTGGGTGCGCGACAGTTCGATGCGCGGTTCCCGGGTACCGCGGGTGACTCCGACCACATAGCAGCGCAGCCGGTCGCCGTGCTCGTACTGCTCCCCCGGAACCTGTTCGGCGGGCCGGATGGTGCCCTCGGAACCCTTGGTCTCACTGCCCAGCCGGACGACGATATTGCCGCGGGCGTTCTCCCGCGCGTCGCGCTGCACGACCCCGGCGACGATATCGCCTTCCCTGGCGGAGAACTCGCCGAACACCCGCTCATTCTCGGCGTCCCGGAACCGCTGCAACATGACCTGTCGCGCGGTGGTGGCCGCCACTCGGCCGAACCCTTCGGGGGTGTCGTCCCATTCGCTGATGAGGTTGCCGTCCTCGTCGGTCTCCCGGGCCATCACCTGCACGACACCGCTCTTGCGGTCGATCTCGATGCGGGCCTCGGGCTGATGGCCCTCGGTATGGCGGTAGGCGGTCAGCAGTGCCGACTTGATGGTGTCGAGTAGTTCGTCGACCGAAATTCCACGGTCCACCTCGATCGCGTGCAGTGCGCCCATGTCGATGTTCATGCCCCGGCCCCCGTCTGTGTCGGCCCCGTTTGTGTCGGCCCCGTTTGTGTTAGTCCCGTCTGCGCTCCGCCGACGAGTTCGAGTTCCTTGGGGTTGGGCGGCGAGAACTCCACTTGAACAACGGCTTTGCGGATATCGCTCAGCGGCAGCGGGCGGACTTCCCAGCCGCTGCCGACCCGCACCACGAGCTGGACCGCGCCATCTGCGGTGGCTCCGAGCCGACCCGTCACGGCGGTGCCGTCGTTCAGCGTCACCTCGACACGACGACCATGGGCCCGCCGGAAGTGTTTCTCCGCCGTCAGCGGCCGGTCCACCCCGGGGGAACTGACCTCGAGCAGGTAGGGCGGGGTGTCGAGGCTGTCGAGCACCTCCGACGACGCCCGGGACAACTCGGAGACCGCATCGAGATCCAGCGGGGTGTCGCCGTCGGCGATGACGCGGATCCGCGGTGGCCGGGATCGTTCGTCGACCTCGACCGCGTCGATCTCGTAGCCGGCGCGCGCGAAGTCGTCAGCGAGCAGCTCGGTCACCTGCTCCGGGGAGGGTAATCCCGACAAAGAACCCGGGTTCCGCTGCATCACGGCGAGCTCCTCATCTTGAGTTGTTCAGGTCGGCTACCAACGATACGCCAGCAACTCCAGCGGCAATGGCAGGATGTTGGCGTGCTCGACCCCCAATCAGGTTCTGCCCCGACGATCGCCGGGACCCCGCTGAGCCGCAGACGCGTCCTCGTCGACGGCAGCCGCGGACTGCTGGCGCTCGCGCTGGTCGGCGCCACCGCCACCGCGTGCGGTCCTTCCACGCCGCCGGAGCCGGATCCCCTGGAGGCGCAACTGGAGGCTGCCCGCCAGGACAGTGAGC
>JAHBAP020000018.1 GCA_018500005.2 Mycobacterium sp.
CCCCAAGTCGGCCCCCAGGTCGGCCGCCGAGAAGGCCCGCGAGCGTGGGGCGGCGATGCGCGCGTCCATCGCGGCGGCGATGAGTCGGTCCAAGCGGGAGATCCCGCACTACTACCTGGCCGATGAAATCATCCTCGACACCGCGCTGGAGTGGCTGACCGAACAGAACGCCGGCCGTCCGATCACCGAACGCATCCTGCCGGCCGTGCTGCAACTCAAGGCGGTCGCGCTGGCCACCCTGCGCTTCCAGGAGTTCAACGGGTTCTGGCGGGACGATCACTTCGAGTCCGCGAACGGAACACACGTCGGCGTGGCGATCTCGCTGCGAGGGGGCGGCCTGGTCGCGCCCGCCATCCACGACGTGGCCGAAAAGCCGTTGCCGGAACTGATGGAGGATCTGACCGACCTGGTGGCGCGGGCTCGGGCCGGTTCGTTGCGCAGTTCGGAGATGTCCGACCCGACCATCACCGTGACCAATCTCGGGGAGAAGGGCGTCGACTCGGTGTTCGGGGTCATCTACCCCCAGCAGGTCGCCATCGTCGGCTTCGGCCGACCTGCTCAGCGGGTCGTCGTCGTCGACGGGGGCATCCGGGTAGCCACCACCGTGCACTCCAGCTTGGCCGCCGACCACCGCGCCAGCGATGGCGCCCGGGGCGCGCTGTTCCTGGCCGAGATCAACCGGTTGCTGCAGCAGCCCGGCGAACTATAGGAGGAGACGATGAGTAACGAGACCCGCGCCGGAGTGGTGGCCGAACTTCTGGACATCGCCCCGGAAATCGAGGAAGCCGATCTCAGCGACACCGAGTTGCTTCGCGATCAGGTGGACCTGGACTCGATGGACTGGCTGAACTTCCTGGTCCGCCTGCACAAGCGCTTCGAAGTCGACATCCCGGAGTCTGAGTACGCCTCGCTGCGCACGATCAACGATCTCACCGCCTATATCGAGCAGCACCGGTGACGGCGCGGGCAATCGAATCGGCCCCGCTGATGTGCGTCCGGCTTAGTCAACCACCGATCGTTCATGGCACAATCCGACAATGGCCCAGTTGCCCTCAGTAGTCCTCAAAGATCCTTCGTCGGCGCTCACCGCGACCTTCGTCCCGTCGGCGGGAATGGTCTGCACCTCGCTGTCCGACGGCGGGGTTGAACTGCTCGGTCAGCGGCGCGGCCTGAATGCCTATCTGACGACCGGCAAGACCATGGGCATCCCGATTCTCTACCCGTGGGCCAACCGGTTGTCCGCCAACGGCTACGCGGTCGACGGCGGCGCGGTGACGCTGACTCCCGGCGTCGGCGGGGTGCGCTCCGATGAGCACGGCCTGGTGATCCACGGCGTGCTGGCGGCCTACCCCGGCTGGCTGGTCACCGAGCAGGAGGACAACCGTTTCATCGCCGACCTGGACTACGGCGGCCAGCCCCGGCTGCTGTGCAGCTTCCCGTTCCCGCATGTGGTGACTCTGGACATCAAATTGATCGACCGGGCGTTGACGATCGAGACGACGGTGACCCCGACGACGTCGGCCTCGGTGCCGCTGTGCTTCGGGTTCCACCCGTACCTGACCATCCCGGATGTCCCGCGCTCGGAGTGGGTGCTGGAGACCCCGCCGCTGCGTCACCTGCCGGTGGACAACTGGGGTATCCCGACCGGCGCCACCGAGGAATGGGCAGCCAAGAGCGAGAAACTGGGCGACCGGGTCTTCGACGACGGCTTCGACGAGGTTCCCCAGGGCGCGAAGTTCGCGCTGTCCGGCGGAGACCGTCGCATCGAGGTGATCTTCGACAACGGCTACCCGGCCGCGCAGATCTTCGCCCCCAACAATGACGACGTGGTGGGTATCGAGCCGATGGCCGCACCCACCAACGCGCTGCGTAAGGGCACCTACAACAAGGCCGTACCCGGCCGGCCGGCCGTCTCGACGTTCACCATCAAGGTCACGTAGTCCCGCGAGCAGACGCAAACGTCCCCGCACGCTCGGCGTGTCGGGGACGTTTGCGTCTGCTCGGCGATCAGCGGCGGGGCTTCCAGACCACCACGGCCGTGCTCTTGGGCACGACAGCGAGATCACGCCGGGGCCTGGATCGCGACAGTTCGTCGGCCATCTCCGCCATCCGGGTCTGCAACGCCTCGACCTGGTTGGTCAGTTCGATGATCCGCTTGATCCCGGCGAGGTTGACGCCTTCGTCCTGGGACAGCCGCTGGATCTCGCGGAGCAGTTCGACGTCCCGTTCGGAGTAGCGCCTACCCCCGCCAGCGCTGCGCTCCGGACTGACCAGTCCGAGCCTGTCGTAGGTTCGCAACGTCTGGGCATGCATACCGGCCAACTCGGCGGCCACCGAGATGAGGAACGTCTGGGCATCCCGGGGTCCGTTGGCGGCGGTCATGGCCTATTGCCAACCCATCCGGCCCGTGGGTCGAAGCCACTGGCCTGCTCGGCGGCAGCGTATGCCTCCAGTGCCTCCAGGGCGTCCCCCTCAAGCGAGGGCGGCACAGCCACCTTCACCGTCACCAGCAGATCCCCGGCGCCGCCGGAACGCTTGGGAACCCCGCGGCCGCGTACCCGGAGGATCCGGCCGTCTGCGGTGCCCTTTGGCACCTTGACGCCGACCTTGCCGTCCAATGTCGGCACCTTCAGCGTTGTGCCCAAGGCCAATTCGGTGAAGCTGACCGGCACTGTGACGGTCAGGTCGTCGCCATCACGGCTGAATACCTTGTCGGGTCGCACATGCACGGTGACGTAAAGGTCACCAGACGGGGCGCCGCGCAAACCGGCCTCACCCTGGCCGGCCAGCCTGATGCGCTGGCCGTCCTCGACACCCGAGGGGATCCGCACATTGATGGTGCGCGTCCGCGTGGTGACGCCGTTGCCACCGCAGTCGGTGCAGGGATTCTCGATGATGGAACCGCTGCCCCGGCACTCGGTGCAAGGTTCGGAGAACCCGAACGCGCCCTGGTTGCGGTTGACCACACCGGAGCCGTTGCAGTTGGCGCACACCTTGGGGCTGGTGCCCGGTCGGGCACCACTGCCGTGGCAGGTGGTGCACGGCGCCGGACTGGTCAGCCGCAGGGGCATGGCGACGCCCTTGGTGGCTTCCAGGAAATCCAGCTCGGTCTCGGTCTCCAGATCCTTGCCCCGCCGCGGCCGGGTGGTGCGCGGTTGGCCTCCGCCCCGGCCGAACAACCCGCCGAACAGGTCGCCGATATTGGCCCCGCCGTCCTGACCGGCCTGGCCGAACAGATCGTTGAGGTTGAA
>JAHBAP020000218.1 GCA_018500005.2 Mycobacterium sp.
CCTCGACGACATCCCGGCGACGGTGCTTGGCGAGTTGGCCCGCCGCGGCGCCGAACTGGCCCGCGAACACGGCGGCCTCGGGCCGCCGGCCTCGCTGCTGGACCAGGAGGTGCTTGAGGTCACTGCCGAAGCCGGTTCGGTCCCGGTGCCGATGCGCGCTGTGATGGCCCTGGCCGCAATGGGTTTCATGACCGATGCCGACGGCGAGGTGGTCCGGGTGCGGATGGCGCCGGCCTGGCTGCGTATTGACGCCCGCTTCGGTTCGGTTTTCCGCCGCCGCGGCGGCCCGGTGCTGTTGCTGGGCTGATAATTTCGCCGGTTTTGGTCCGAAAATTGGCGACGCCTGCCAATCTGACCGAATGGTCAATAAGGACAAGCCCTGGTACAAGATTTACGACAAAGGAGTGCCGTACTCCTGCATCTACCCGCCGCTGTCGATCAAACAGATGTTCAACGCCTGCGCTGAGAAGAATCCGGAGCGCGACTATCTGATCGTCGGTGAAACCAAGCTGCCCTACGGACTGGTCAACATGATGGCCCGCAAGACGGCCAACGCACTGATCACCTTGGGCGTCAAGAAGGGCGACCGGGTCGCTCTGATGTCGCCTAACGTCCCGCAGTACGTCATCGCCTACCAGGCTTGCGCCAAGATCGGCGCCATCGTGGTCCAGGTAAACCCGCTTGCACCCACACCCGAGGTGCACCACTACGTCAAGGACAGCGGCGCCGAGACGCTCATCGTGATGGCTGCGTTCGCCAAGGGCCCGATCGAGGTACTAAAGGGCAAGGACACCCCGCTGCGCAATGTGATCGCCTTCCAGGTTCCCTCCGGTGCGGTAGAGGTCGAGTCGGGCCCCGGCATCCTCGACTTCAACGAGGTGGTCGGCGCCGCCGCCGACACCGAACCATCGGTCGACGTCGGTTTCGACGATGTCCTCATGCTGCAGTACACCGGCGGCACCACCGGTCTGTCCAAGGGCTGTGTGCTGACCAACGGGAACCTGGTCTCGATCGCCTACCAGGAGAGCTACTGGATGGCACCGGTCTTCGAGAAGACCGATCACCTGCGCTGTCTCGCGGCGGTGCCCCTCTACCACATCTACGGCTTCAATATGAACGTCAACGTGAACCATGTGTTCGGCGGGACGATCATCCTGGTGCCGCAGCCCAGTACCGACAATGTCCTGGCGGCGGTCAATGCCCACGAGCCCAACCTGTTCCCGGCTGTGCCGACGATGATCATCGGCCTCAACCAGCATCCCGACATCCAGGCCTCCAAGATCGGGTCGGTGCGGGCCGTCGTCTCCGGATCCGCTCCTCTGCCGGTCGAGGCGATGAAGACCTTCGAGGAACTCTCCGGCGCGGTGATCACCGAGGGCTACGGCATGTCCGAGACCTCCAACATCGTCACCGCCAACCCCTTGCACACGATCCGCAAGCCCGGCGGTGTCGGTATCCCGTTCCCGGACAACGATGTTCGCATCGTCGACCTGGACGATCCCACCAAGGAAATGCCTTTGGGCGAGCCCGGCGAGTTGCTCTGCAAGGGGCCGACGGTCATGCGGGAGTACTGGAACAACCCGGTGGAGACCGAGAAGACCTTCATCGACGGGTGGCTGTCCACCGGCGATATCGCCACCATGGATGAAGACGGTCATATCTTCATCGTCGACCGCAAGAAGGACATGATCCTCTCCAGCGGCTTCAACGTGTACCCGCGCGAGATCGACGAGCTGATGTACAGCCACCCGAAGGTGCTGCAGGCCTGCTCATTCGGAATTCCGGACGAGAAGCGCGGCGAGAGCCTCAAGCTCACGCTGGTGCTCAAGCCGGGTGAAGAGCTGACCGTCGACGAGGTGCGCGCGTTCTGCAAGGAGAACCTGTCCGGTTACAAGGTGCCCACTGAGGTGGCGTTCCTGGAGTCGCTGCCGGTGACCAACGTCGGCAAGCCGGACCGCAAGACACTGCGCCAGATGCAGTTGGACGGGAAGCTGAACCAAAAGGCGGAATTCACCATCGCATCGGCCGCCATCTCCAGGTAGGCCACCAGTTCGCGGCGGTGCTCGTCGTCCAGCGTCGCCGAGTCGATCGAGGCGACGGCGGTGTGCATGCAGCGCAGCCAGGCGTCGCGCTCGATCGGACCGATCCGGTAGGGGGCGTGGCGCATCCGCAGGCGGGGGTGACCGCGCTGGTCGGAGTAGGTGCGCGGGCCTCCCCAGTACTGTTCGAGGAACATCCGAAGCCGGTCCTCGGCACCGGTCAGGTCCTCCTCGGGGTACAGCGGCCGCAGCACCTCATCGTCGCTGACAAGTTCGTAGAACCGCGCCACGATGGTGCGGAATGTCGCTGCGCCGCCCACCGCGTCGTAGAAGGTCTCGCCCACGCCCCTATTGAACACGAGATGAATACGCGTGCGATCGGCGCCGATCCGTGGTGCACTGGTCTGCGGAGGTCGCATGGCGCAGCGCAAACGAAGCATGCCCGTTCGGGCGGGCGTCCGCCCTGCACTGCACACCGTGGAGACGCCGCCGCCGGACAATTCGATCTGGGGCAGGCGGCGGGTGCTGCTGCTGAACTCCACCTACGAGCCTTTGACCGCTCTGCCGATCCGGCGGGCGGTCGTTTTGCTTCTATGCGGTAAAGCTGACGTGGTGCACGACGATCCCGGCGGTCCGGTCATCCGCTCGGCAACCCGGTCCATCGCCGTGCCGTCGGTGATCCGGTTGCGCACCTACATCCGGGTGCCCTACCGGGCCCGCGCCCCGATGACTCGTGCCGCCCTCATGCACCGCGACCGATTCCGCTGCGCCTACTGCGGGTCGAAGGCCGACACCGTGGACCATGTGGTGCCCCGTAGCCGCGGCGGCGAACACTCCTGGGAGAACTGCGTTGCCGCCTGCTCGGCCTGTAATCACCGCAAGGCCGACAAACTGCTTACCGAACTGGGCTGGACCCTTCGCCTGGTTCCGACCTCGCCCAAGGGGCAGCATTGGCGGCTGTTGTGCAGCGTGAAGGACCTGGACCCGGCGTGGGCGCGCTACCTGGGTGAGGGCGCGGCCTGATCGCTGCGCTACGGTTTTCCACTGTGAGTAAAGCCTTACTGCATGGGTTGCCGGTCCTCATCCTGATCGCGTTGATAGTGCTGGTCTACCGGCGCTCGGAGAGTCAGCGGCCGGTCTACCGGTTGTCTCAACCGTGGACGCATCAGCCGATCCTGTGGGCGGCCGTCGATGAGCCGCTGCCGGCCGGTCAGCACGTTGACGCGGCGGCGACGTTCGGAGGAGGCGCAAGTGGCCGCTGGTAACCGTCACGTCGCGCGGGTCGACGCGGCAGCGCTGCCCATCGGCTGGGCGGCGACGTCGAGTGGTCGGCTGTCGATCGCCTCAGAGCCTGACCGGCTCCCGGGGCAGTATCCGTTCCGCTCACTGGATCTGGTCACTCTGGATGATGCCCTGACCCAGGCAAGCCGGCAGTCCAAGGCCCGGTTCGCCGTGTACCTCGGCGACCTCGGTGCGGACACCGCGGCCCGCGCCCGGAGCATTCTCGCCGACGTGCCGACCCCGGACAATGCTGTGCTGCTTGCTGTTTCGCCCGATCAGCACGCCATCGAGGTGGCCTATGGCGCCGACCTGCGGGGCCGCGGCATCGAGTCCGCCGCGCCGCTGGGTGTGTCGGCGGCGGCAGCTGCGTTCCGTGAGGGCAACCTGATCGACGGGTTGGTCAGCGCGGTGCGGGTGATGTCGGCCGGGATCTCGCGACCGAACAATTAGCCCGGTCTAGCCCGCGTCGAAGGCGCGGGCCTTCAACGACCGTTCCACACCCGCGCGGCCCTCGAGCACCAGTCGGCGCAGTGGCGGCGGCACGTGCAGGCCGCCCAGGAACCAGTCTGCGGCCGCCAGGCCGCCGGCGCTGATGTCCCAGGACGGGTACAGGCCCACCACCACGGTCTGGGCCACCTCGCTGGAACGACGCTCCCAGACCTGTCCGACCGTGTCGAAATACTGCTTGGTATAGGGGGCGAGCACGGCCGACTGACCGGGTTGGACGAATCCGCCGATGATCGCCCGTGCGGTGATGTTTGGCAGCGTGTCGTCCTCGATGACTTCCCGCCAGGCCCGGTGTTTGACATCGCCCTGCGGCCGGGCGGCGCCTGCCGCCGCGGCGTGCCGCTTACCGGCGGCGGTCGGGTCGCGCTGCAGTTCGGCGTCGATGAACAGGGTCGCCTGGGCGTCTGCGTCGATCCGGCCGCCGGCAGCCAGTGCGGGCACGATCCGCCACCGAAGGTCGGTGTCCACCTGCAGGCCCGGCAGGCCGCAGTCGGCCGGGTCGCCGTCGAGCAGGTCGGCCAGCACCGTCAGGTGCCGGTCTGACAGGACGGACGTGGTCAACGCGTTGGCGAACGCCAACTGGTGATCCGAACCGGCTTTGGCGCCGCGTGCCAATTCCAGCAGTCGGTCGGCTAAGGCCGGCCAGCCCTCGACGGCGGCCCAGCCTGGTTCGGCGTAGTTGTTGAGCGCGGTCTGGGCCTGCAGTAGCAGTCGTTGGGCGACACCGACTTCTGTTTCGGCATGCACGCCACCGGCCACCAGTGCGACGAAGTCGCGGGCCCGCAACTCCGCGTCTCGGGTCATCTCCCAGGCCGCCGACCACACCAGCGTGCGGGGGAGCGGTTCGGCGATATCTGCGACCCGATCGATCGCGACCCCCAGTGAATCCTCGTCGAGTCGCATCGAGCAGTAGGTGAGGTCGTCGTCATTGACCAGGATCAGCTTGCCCCGCGAAACACCATGCAGCGCAGGCACTTCGGTGAGCTCTCCGGAAATATCGAGTTCCTCGCGGTGTACCCGGACCAGTTTCCCGCCGGACTCGTCGTAGATACCGACGGCCAACCGGTGCACCCGGGTCTCGCCTGCGCCCGGCGCCGCCCCGCCCTGCCGGATGGCGAAGCGGGTGAAGCGGCCTCCGTTGTCGGACGGGTCGTCGACCTCGAATTCCGGGCGTAACGAGTTCAGACCAGTGGTCTTCAGCCACTGCCGGCCCCAGTCGGACAGGTCGCGGCCGGACGCCTTCTCCAGGGCGCCGAGCAGGTCGTCGAAGGTGGCGTTACCGAAGGCATGCGAGGCGAAGTAGTCCCGCAAGCCGGCCAGGAAGTGCTCGAGACCGACGTAGGCCACCAACTGCTTGAGCACGCTGGCGCCCTTGGCGTAGGTGATGCCGTCGAAGTTGACCTCGACGGCATGTAGGTCGGGGATGTCGGCGGCCACCGGGTGGGTGGACGGCAACTGGTCCTGGCGGTAGGCCCAGGACTTCTCCACGTTGGCGAAGGTGGTCCACGCCTCGGTGTACTCGGTGGCGTCGGCCTGGCAGAGCACCGAGGCGAAGGTCGCGAAGGACTCGTTGAGCCACAGGTCATCCCACCACCGCATGGTGACCAGGTCGCCGAACCACATGTGCGCCATCTCGTGCAGAACCGTCTCGGCCCGTCGCTCGTAGCTGTAGCGGGTGACCTTGCTGCGGAAGACGTAGTCCTCCAGGAAGGTCACTGCTCCGGCGTTCTCCATGGCCCCGGCGTTGAACTCCGGAACGAACAATTGGTCGTACTTGCCGAATGCGTAGGGCACGCCGAAGTTGCGGTGGTAGAAATCGAAACCCTGCTTGGTTTCGGTGAACAACCGGTCGGCGTCCATGTACTCGGCCAGCGATTGCCGACAGAACAATCCCAATGGAATCTCGCCGTGGGAGTCGCGGTAGACATCGCGCCAGACCGCGTACGGACCGGCGACCAGTGCCGCCAAATAGGTGCTCATCTTCGGGGTGGTGGCGAAGGTGTGCACGGCCCTGTCGCCGTCCCGTTCTGCGGATAGGGTCGCGCCGTTGGAGATCACCTGCCAATCCGCCGGGGCGGTCACGGTGACGTCGAAGACGGCCTTCAGATCGGGCTGGTCGAAGCAGGCGAACATCCGCTTGGCGTCGGCGGTCTCGAACTGGGAGTACAGGTAAACGTGCCCGTCCACCGGGTCGACGAACCGGTGCAGACCCTCGCCGGTGTTGGAGTATCGGCAATCGGCCTCGACTACCAGGACGTTGTTCTGGGCCAGGCCGACCAGGGGGATTCCGGTCGACTCGTCGTAGCCGGAGACGTCGATGTCGTGGCCGTTGAGCACGGCGCGGTGTACCCGGTCGGCCGCGAGGTCGATATAGGTGTCCGCGCCCGGCAGCGCCTCGAACTCCACGGTGGTGGTGGAGCGGAATTCCTTGTCGCTCGGACCGGTCAGGTCGAGGGTGATGGCGTAGCGGTCCACCGTCACCAGTGCCGCGCGTTCGATGGCCTCATTGCGGGTCAAATTAGGAAGCACGGGTCCCAACCTATCCTTAGGCCATGACGGAATCTCCCGCCCGGTCACGCGCCGATTTCTGGTTCGACCCGCTGTGCCCGTGGGCTTGGATCACCTCCAGATGGATTCTTGAGGTCGAGAAGGTCCGCGACATCGACGTCCGGTTCCACGTCATGAGCCTGGCGGTGCTCAACGAGAACAACGAGGGCCTGCCCGAGCAGTACAAGGAACTCATGAAACGCGCCTGGGGTCCGGTGCGGGTGGCCGTGGCCGCCGAGCAGGCTCACGGTGTCGATGTGCTCGGACCGCTCTACGGCGCGATGGGCAGCCGGATTCACAACCAGGACAACAAGAATCTTGAGCAGGTGATCGCCGAGTCAGTGGCCGAGGCCGGCCTGCCGGCGGAGTTGGCCGCCGCCGCCGATGACGATCGCTATGACGAGGCGCTTCGAGCCAGCCACCACCAGGGAATGGACCCGGTCGGTGCCGACGTCGGCACCCCGACCATCCATATCAACGGTGTCGCCTTCTTCGGCCCGGTGCTGTCCCGCATCCCGCGCGGCGAGGACGCCGGCAGGCTGTGGGACGCAGCGGTGGCGTTGGCTTCCTATCCGCACTTCTGGGAACTGAAGCGCACTCGTACCGAGCCGCCGTCCTACGACTGAGAACATCCCCGGGTCGCTTCGCTCCTGCGCCAAGTAGTCTGACCGCCATGCGCGTCTACCTCGGCGGCGATCACGCCGGTTTCGAATTCAAGAAGGCCATCTTCGCCCACCTGACCAAGGCCGGTCACGAGCCGATCGACTGCGGGGCTTTCGAGTACGACGCCGAGGACGACTACCCGGCGTTCTGCATCGCAGCCGCGGAGCGCACGGTGGCAGACCCGGGCAGCCTGGGCATCGTGTTGGGCGGGTCGGGCAACGGCGAGCAGATCGCGGCGAACAAGGTGCCCGGCGTGCGCTGCGCGTTGGCCTGGAGCGTCGAGACCGCCAAGTTGGCCCGCGAGCACAACAACGCCCAGTTGATCGGCATCGGCGGTCGGATGCACACCGAAGACGAGATGCTGGCCATCGTCGACGCCTTCCTGTCCACGCCGTGGTCGGAGGCGCCACGCCATCAGCGCCGCATCGACATCCTCGCCGAGTACGAGCGGACCCACGTCGCACCCCCCGTACCGGGTGCCTGAGGGCCACACCCTGCACCGGCTTGCCCGGTTGCACCAACGCCGCTTCGCCGGGTCGCCGGTGCGGGTGTCCAGTCCCCAGGGGCGTTTCACCGACGCGGCGGTCCTCGACGGCCTAGTGCTGGCGAAGGCGTCCGCTTGGGGCAAGCACCTCTTCCATCACTACGCGCCGGACAGGATCGTGCACATTCATCTCGGCCTTTACGGCACCTTCCGGGAGCACCGCACCCCGATGCCCGAACCTCGCGGCCAAGTGCGGATGCGAATTGTCGGCGCGGACTACGGAACCGACCTACGCGGGCCGACCGCCTGCGAGGTGATCGACGAGGCCCAGTTCGCCGCCATCCAGTCCCGACTGGGTCCGGACCCGCTCCGCGGCGACGCCGACCCCACGGCGGCGTGGGAACGGATAGCTAAGTCACGCAAGGCGATTGGCGCGTTGCTGATGGACCAGTCGGTTTTGGCAGGCGTGGGCAACGTATATCGCAGCGAACTGCTTTTCCGACACGGCATTGACCCCTATCGGCCCGGGCGCGATATCGACCGACAAGAGTTCGACGCCGCGTGGACCGACCTGGTGGAACTGATGAAACTCGGGGTGCGCCGCGGTCGCATCATCGTGATCCGTCCAGAACACGACCATGGCGCCGCGGCCTATGGACCCGGTCGGCCCCGCACCTACGTTTACCGCCGCGCCGGCGACCCGTGTCGGTTGTGCGGGACAGCGGTGCGTACTGCGGAGATGGAGGGGCGCAACCTGTTCTGGTGCCCGGCCTGCCAGGTCTGAGCGTTCAGGCCGGAGTCCTAGAAGTCGAACCCCCCGAAGTCTCCGCCGCCGAAGTCTCCGCCGCCATCCCATCCGCCGCCGCCGAAGTCTCCGCCGCCGCCATCCCAGCCACCGCCGAAGTCTCCGCCGCCTTCTCCGCCGCCGAAGTCGCCGCCGCCCGCCGCGTCCATACCCTGGTCGTAACCGGCGTCGAAGCCCTGATCGAAACCTGAGCCGTAGCCGCTCTCGAAACCGGAGGCGCCGTAGCCCACTCCGTGCATGCCGGAGAACATCGCGTCGAACAACAGCACCGAGCCCATGGTCCAGGCACCCGTGCGCAGGGCCGACTGCCACCACGGCTCGGAGTACCAACCGGCCGGCACCGGCCGGCCCGCCACTCGACCACCCGGGTAATAGTTCGGGGTCCGCTGTGTCGGGGTGGGGGAGGCTTCGATCTCCCGGCCCTCGAATTGGATGCGGCGATCCTCGGTGACCGAACCGGCCGCCTTCTGCCCGGCGATGCTCTCCAACTCCGGCCCCGGATCCATACCCATCGCGGTGCGGGCGGCCCGCACGTAGTAGAGGCCCTCCAGCGCGCTCTCCTTGGCCAGCATCGCCTGCTTGGCGGTGGTGGCCTGGTCGATCTGGGAGGAGGCGGCGGTGAATCGTTCCGAGGCGTCGGCGAGTGCCTGCTGGGAGGCTGCGTCGGTCCCGGTCAGGTTCAGCACCTGGCCGCCGAGGCGCTCGATGACCCGGCGGGCGTCGGCCTTGGCGTCGGCGAGGCTGGCCGCGTTGCGGCCGCCGGACTTGCGTGACGAGCTCAGCATCGTCACGGCCATCAGTCCGAGGACCGCCAGCAGGATTATCAGCAGCGCACTGTTCATGGCGACCACAGTACCGAGCCCGGGCGTTTCCGCGGGCGGATGGGAATTTGCCCTACAGGGCGCCCAGCACCCGGTAAACCTCGTCCGACAGGACGCGGGTGCGGGGGTCGGCGTTGCATTTGGTGGCGTCGAAGTAGTTCATGACGTACGCATAGCCGATGCGGTGCTCGAGGTCGACGAAGCCGTAGGAACCCCCGGATCCGCCGTGGCCGAAGCTGAGCAGGTTGGGCCCGGCGACCCCGCGTTGATTGAGCATGTAGCCCAGTCCCCAGCCGTGGTCAGCCACCCGCGGTCCCAGCACCACATCCGGGTCGAACCCGCCCTGGGAGATCCGCACCTTCTCCAGGTGCTCGCGGCTGAGCACCTTCTCCTGTGCCATGCCGTTGTAGAAGGTGGCCAGCCCAAGCGCGGAGACGTGGCCGTTGGTGCCGGGGAACTCCGCCGAGCGCCAGGTGGTCAGGTCGTTTGAGCCCAGTTCATCGTCCGGGACGAAGCCCATCGCGGCCGACAGTCCGGCCATCGGGTGTTCGTCGAGCGTGGTGGGGTGCCCGGGGGCGCCGCCATCGGCCAGCACGTCGCGGATATGGGGCTTGTTGATCATCTCGGCGCAACGGTGGTGCTCGGCGGCCGGCAACCCGATATGGACGTCGATGCCCATCGGTTCGGCGATCTCGGTGCGCAGGTATTGCCCCATGGTCCGGCCGGTCACCCGGCGCACCACCTCGCCGAGGACGAAACCGAAGGCCACCATGTGATAGCCCTGGGCCGTTCCCGGCTCCCACCACGGCTCCGATGCGGCCAGTGCCTCACAAACCCCGTCCCAGTCGGTGACCTCGCTCCAGTGCATCCGGGTGCGGGGGGCGATGACCCCGGAGCGGTGCCCGAGCACCATCGCGACGGTGATTCCGTCCTTGCCCGCCTGGGCGAACTCCGGCCAGTACTGCGCCACCGGCGCGTCCAGGTCGATCTCCCCGCGATCGGCGAGCAGGTGCACGCAGGTGCTGGTCAAGCCCTTCGTTCCGGAGAAGACGCTGGCCAGGGTGTTCTCCCGCCAGGGCCGGCGGCGACGGGCATCGGAATGACCACCCCAGAGATTGACCACCAGATCGCCTTCGACCCATACGGCGACCGCGGCACCGACCTCGTTGGTGTCGCTGAAGTTGCGTTCGAAAGCCGACCGGACCGTGTCGAACCGGGTGTCGCAACTCCCACTGATGGGTGTCACCTCGGTGCCTCCTGACCGCGAGCAATCCACCCGGGCGTGGGCACTGGACCGGTCTCGAATTTACGTTTCCGACCGTACCCAAAGAAGCAGCCAGCCGAATTGCCGCTGATCCGCGACCGGGTCGTGACCAGGGTCGTTATCTGTGGCGGGTGTGGCGAATGTCGCTGCGTCAGGGTGTTAGGCCGTGCCGGGCCGCCCACAGCGCCGCCTGGGTACGGTCGCTGACCCCGAGCTCGCGGAAGATATTGGTCAGGTGGGCCTTGACTGTCTTCTCACTGATCTGCAGACGACGCGCGATGAGTCTGTTGGGCATGCCCTGGGCTAGCAAGGTGAGCACCTCCAGTTCGCGCCGTGACAGCTGGCTGCTGGGTTCGGTGAACTTCCGGGCGTCGAGGACAGCGCGCGCAACTCGCGGGTCCAGGGGGGACTCGCCCCGGGCGGCGGCCCGGATTGCCTCTGCGACGTCTTTTGCATCGACGTCTTTGAGTAGATAGCCACAGGCTCCTGCCTCGAGGGCGCCGATTATCCGATGGCGGTCGGAGAATGCCGTCAGAACCACGACGGCCGTTCCTGGCTTGCTGGCGGTGATCCGTTTCGTCGCCTCGATCCCATTCATCACCGGCATGTCGAGGTCCATCAGCACCACATCGGGGGAAAGTGCCTCGGATTGGGCGACCGCCTCTGCTCCGTCGGCTGCGACTCCGACGAGAGCGATTCCATCCAGGGCGGAGATCAGCCGACCCAAACCTTCGCGGATCACGCCGTGGTCGTCGGCGAGCACTACCCGGATCATGAGGCCGGAAGCTCCAGTGCCACGGTCGTACCCGCATCCGGAGCCGACCGTATATCCAGCGCCCCGTTCGCTTGCGCGACGACGTCGGCCAGCAGCGTCAGCCCGACATGACCGTCTTGGGCCCGGCGCAGGCGAGCCTCAGGCTGGAATCCGGCGCCGTCATCGGCCACTGTCAGCTTCGTCATGCCATCCTCCTGACGGACCAGGACTGTAACCGCCGAAGGATGCGCATGCGCCTGAGCGTTGCGGATCGCCTCCCGTGCAACGCGGTAGACCAGCGTGTCGTGACCCTCCACGTCGGCGTCCATGTCCAGGGTCGTCGCGATGCCCTGCGCTTCCAATGGGCTGAGCAGGTCGCTCAGGGCGACCCGAAGTCCGGCAGCCTCCAGGTTGGGCGGGTGGATCTCAAGCAGGAGTGTTCGCAGTTCGCGGACGCCTTGCCGCAGGGTCGCAGTCGCGTCGTGCAGGATCTTGGCCTCTCTTGCGTCGCCTCGTCGTTGCGCCTCCGCGGCAAGCGGCGCGAGCCCGAACGCCACCCCCGCTAGGTCCTGGACCACCCCGTCGTGCAGGTCCGCGGCGATCCGCTGCCGCTCGTGAGTTGACGCGGCTATCGCGTTGGCGAGTAGTCGCTCGCGCTCGTCGTGGCCGCGTTGCAACCGGCGGGCCATCCGCCATGCCAACGGAACCTGGAAGAGCAGCAGGACGAGCATGCCGGCAACCAACGGAGGTGCGAGTGCACGCAATAGGCGTGAACCGCTGGCGCCGATGGAGCTGAAGCGCTGGTACATCTCGAACAGCAACGGCGTGCCGTCGGGGGACCGCAGCGTCGTATAGGCCTCTAGCAGCTTGCCCTGTCCTCGTTCATATCGGTTCTCGGGCTGATCTAGATCGCTGAGTTCGGCGTCGGCCCCGCCGGTCTCGAAAAGTTCGAGGTCCTCATCGCTGAGCTCGTAGCGCTGGCCGATCAAAGTCGGCTCGTCGGAGTAGACGATTGTGCCGTCCTGTTTCCAGATCTTGACCCGCACGATCGAATCGCTGAGGATTCGGCTCCGGACGAGGTCGTCGAGGCTGTGGAGGGCCTTGTGGTCCCCCTGCAAGACGCCGTCGTTGAGCCCGGCGGTTTCGACGAGTAGTGCCTCGGAGCGAACGCGTTCGGTGGTGTCTCGGGTGGCCTCGGCGATGGCCACACTACGCAGGGCGAAGAACCCGCCCACCATGATCACGGCGATCGCGGCGAGGCTGCCGAGCATGAACTGCGCCACGGCCGCTCCTGCCCGCGGCGGGGCGGGCGCCCTGTTGTCGGTGCCGGTGGTTCGCACCGGCTAACCCTAGGACGGTGCCGAGCGCCGTGGCTGGCAGACCTTGGTCGTAGGACTTTTGTCGTAGTGCAGGGGACGCGGTGCTGCGACCAAGATCCACTGGTGGCCCGGACCGCGAAGTCGGCACGGTGGAGTCGTTCAGCAACATCACCGAAAAGGACCAGATCATGGGCAACCGCATCGCCGCTCTTCTCATTGCCGGTACCGCTGTCACCGGTTTACTCATCGGCGCCGGAGAGGCAGGCGCCAGGCGGGGCGCCGATGACCCTGCCGGCCACATCCGGCAATCCCAGGGGGCCGACGACGCGACCACCTCGAGCGCTCCCACCGCCTCGACCACCTCCGGTCAGAACCGTCGAGGGGCGGGCGCGGCGGAGAGCCGGCGTAAAGGCCGGAATCCCAACAAGGGCGGTGTCTGAGCCCCTGAAATACCTGAATGAAAAAGCATCGGCCGCCTCATCCGAGGCGGCCGATGCTGCATCTAGCGGTTCTTCTGAGCGGGCGACGGGAATCGAACCCGCGTAGCTAGTTTGGAAGACTAGCTATAGGGCTGTCAAGCGGTAGCTGTAAGCCCTGTTCACGGGGCTGCGGGGCGGGGCAAAAGGCCACCCTTGCAGGCACTTTGGGCCGTTTGCGGTACTGCTCGAGTACGGGCCGGGTACGGCCCCAGTTCGCTGTGGTTGGCGGTACAAACGCGGTACGGGACCGCCCGTTGCAGCCCCGGCGCGGGGCTTGGGTAGGCTGGGCTGCGCTTGGACCGGATAGTTCCGTCAGTCGCCGCGCGTGTCCCGTGCGAGGCCGGTCCTCACAAAGCAAGCAAATCACCGCCATTTCCATGGCTGGTTCGTGCTGCCGTGGCAGCGGAGTAGAGCCGCCGGACACCGCCACTTGGACCTGTCTCTTATACACATCT
>JAHBAP020000472.1 GCA_018500005.2 Mycobacterium sp.
CTTACCAACATCATCAACCGGGCGCTGACGCCGCGCGTCTAGCCGATGGCGGATTCGGCACGGTGGAGGCGGCGTTGGCGATCGCGAGCATGGGTGCGGTCCTTGTTCTGTGCCTCGCCGGCATCACTGCCGTCACCCTGCAGATCCGATGTGTCGACGCCGCACGGGAGGCGGCGCGCCTGGCCGCACGGGGCGACCAGGCCGGTGTGGTGGCAGTCGGACGGCTGGCGCCCCCGGGGGCCGCGGTCGAAGCGCGGCAGGACGGCGGCTACGTCACCGCGCGGGTCAGCGGCCGCTCGCCGGTCCTGCCGGGGGCGGGCATCGTCGGGAGGGCCGTCGCGGCCATCGAACCCGGCCGGTGACGACCGGGGGGCCGCCACGGTCCTGGCCGCGATCCTGGTCGCGGCGATCGTGACCGTCGCCGTCGCCTGAATCGCAGTCGGATCGGCGGTGGTGGCGCGCCACCGGGCGCAATCAGCTGCCGACCTGGCGGCGTTGGCTGCCGCGGCGAATGTTCCGGCCGGTGCGCGGGCGGCCTGCCTGCGAGCGCAGGCGGTCGCATCGGCGATGCGGGTGGTGTTGCAGGACTGCGATGTCGACGGTCTCGACGTGACGGTGGTCATCTCGGCCGACACGGGTCTGAATCTGGGCGGGAAGGCCCGGGCCGCCGCGCGAGCCGGTCCTGGCTACCGGTCCTAGAGGATCCTAGTGGCCGGTTGTCGCGATCTGCTGCTCCTCGAGCCCCTCGGCTGTCTCGTCGAGCCCGACATCTGCGAGTTCGGATTCGGTCGGCAACCGAAGGGTGACCAGGCCGCCGTAAATTCCCTCGTCCAGAGCCACCTTGCTGACGGTGACGTACAGCGGCACCCACCCGCCGTCGTTGCCCGGCACGCGAAGGACGCCGCTAGTACCGCCGGACTCGAGTTCTTCGGCCATCCGCGCGGCGAAGTGTTCGCGGTCCTCGGGGTGGATCTGCGGGCGGCCCCGCCAGTTGAAGTACGGGCACGGGTCGTCGATCCACTTCAGCAACGTCCAGTTGTTCAGGTCGACCATCAGCCGGTACACGCCGGGCCGGGCCAGACCCTCGATGATGCGGTCGGCTAACTGGTCCGGCGCCTGACTGGTCTCCTGGACGTCTTCGACCAGGTTCATGGCGCGGGCGACGAGGTGCTCCCGGCCGTCCTCGTGGGTTTCCAGGAGGGTGCGTGCGACGAAGCCGACCCGGCGAAATTTGCCCTGCTTGTCGGTGAAGTCCCAACTGGAACAGTAGGTCCGGTCCGGGGCGGCGTCGACGGTCAGCGCCAGTACCTTGGCTTCGTCGGGATTTAGGCTGCGACTGGGGATGTCCTCAACGAACGCGCGGCCTGTGATGGCCTCGGCGTTCGGGTCCATTCCGGCGTTGATGAGATATTCGACCGTGCCCGCCGCTTCCCCGGTGGTGAAGTCCCAGACCAGCGGACCCGGGATGGGCCGCTCGGCAGGATCCTGGTCGGTCGGGCCGCACCAGACGTGGACGGCATGGATGTGTCCGTCGGACATCTTTACCGGCTCGGTACGGATCACCCGCTTGTTCTTTGGAGTGATACTCGCCAGTGGATTGCCGGTGCCGACCGTCTCGGCGATGGCCGTCTGGATCGCCGCCAGGTTGGGGTTACGCCGCAGGAAGGTAGTGAGCGGGACGAAGTTCTTCATCTGCCGGCCCTGCGCCACGACGACGGGTTGGTCACCGAGTGTCTCCACCAGCAGCCAATCCTGGGTCATGGCTTCAGCTTAACGGCGGCACCGTGCGCCGAACCGGCTGGGTTGACGGAATCCGCAGGTGAATGTCACTGGACGGGCCGCAAACGAACTATCGGCCCGGCCCAGCGTTGTCACTTTTGGTCGCGAGCGCGTATGTTCAGCTACATCCGGTTTTTCGGATCTGCCGAGCGGCTCGTGTTGTCCGAGCGTTGGGCTAACGGCCAGCGGTGTTGCTGCGGCCCGCCTCGAGAAGAGGGGCAAATCGTCTCGGGCTTGCGCCCGGTGGGTTCGTTCTGATGCGCGACTGTCGACCGTTTCGAGGGGTCGGTCGGCGGTCGCGGCTTCGGTCGGCTCACCGCGGTGGTTTCCTTTCTAGTCCACTCAGGACGGTCCGCAGCACCCGCACGGCCCCGGCCTTGTCCAATGGCTCGTTGCCGTTACCGCATTTCGGGGACTGCACGCACGACGGACAACCGGTTGGGCATTCGCAGGACTCGATGGCCTCCCGGGTTGCGCGTAGCCAGGTCTCTGCCAGTCGATAGCCGCGTTCGGCGAATCCGGCGCCCCCCGGGTGGCCGTCGTAGACGAACACGGTCGGCAGTCCGTCCTCGCCGACCGCCGTCGATACCCCGCCGATGTCCCCGCGATCGCAACTGGCCACCAGGGGTAGCAGGCCGATCGCGGCGTGTTCGGCGGCGTGCAGCGAACCCGGAATCCGCGGAAGCTCGATTCCGTTGGCGCGCAATGCATCCGGGCTGACCGTGTAGACGACCGCGACGGTCGGAAGAGTGTTCTCCGGGGTGTCGAGTTCGATGAAGTCGATCACCTCGCCGGACGGGGCCCGACGCAGATACCCGACCACCCGACGGGTGACAGAGACCGGAACCAGGCCCAGCGTCACCGAGCCGTAGTCGAGGCGCTCACCAGCCCCGGTGACGGTGATGTCGGTGACCTCCCGGGCGAACGTCGAGTACCCCGGATCCTCGGCGTGGACGAAGGCGACCCCGTCATCGAGGTCGAGTGAATCGACCAAATACGTCTCGCCCTGGTGCAGATAGACCGCACCGGGATGCACGGTGGCCGGCGCCTGGCCGGCCCCGGTGCTGCCCAGCAGCCGACCGGTGCCGGATTCCACGATGGCGACCTGTCGGCCGGCGCCACCCCTGATGTCGACCTGAGGATGCGGATCGAGTCCGGCCGTGGGGAAATACCTGCCCGCCCGCATCCGCAGAAGTCCGTCCTCGACGAGCGCCCCGGCGACTTCGCCGGCGTTCCAGCTGCCCAACTCCGCGGCTGTCAGGGGCAGCTCGGCGGCCGCGCACAGCAACTGCGGGCCCATCACGTAGGGGTTGGCCGGGTCGGTCACCACTCGCTCGACAGGTCTGCCGAGCAGGGCCTCGGGGTGGTGCACCAGATAGGTGTCCAGGGGGTCGTCGCGCGCCACCAGGATCACCAGCGCACCCTGCCCGCGTCGCCCGCACCGGCCGGCTTGCTGCCAGAACGACGCCACGGTGCCCGGGAAACCGGCCAGCACCACGGCATCCAGGCCGGAGATGTCGATGCCGAGTTCCAGTGCGTTGGTGGCGGCCAGACCCCGCAATTCGCCGTCGGTCAGCGCCCGTTCCAAGGCCCGGCGGTCCTCGGCCAGGTATCCGGCGCGATAAGACGCGACGGTCTCCTGAAGGTCAGGGGCGATATCGGCGAGACGCGAACGGGTTGCCAGCGCGGTCAGCTCCGCGCCGCGCCGGGACCGGACGAAGGTCAGCGTCCGGGCCCCCTCGGCGACCAGGTCGGCCATCATCCGGGCCGCCTCGGTACCGGCCGACCGCCGAACCGGGGCTCCGTTCTCACCGTGCAGGTCGTGGCGCAACTCAGGCTCCCACAGTGCGATCGTGCGGGCGCCCTGGGGCGAGCCGTCCCGGGTCACCTCGGCCACCGGACGCCCGATCAGTTCGGCTGCGGTCTCGCCCGGGGCCGCCGTGGTCGCACTGGCCAGGATCACCGTCGGCGGGGGCGCCCCGGCTGGGCGGTAGCGGTCGCACAGCCGCAGCAGCCGCCGCAGGACCATTGCCACATTCGAGCCGAATATGCCTCGGTAGTAATGGCATTCGTCGACGACGATGTAGCGCAGCCCGCGTAGGAAGACCGCCCAGCGAGCATGGTTGCGCAGCAGGGACAGATGCACCATGTCGGGGTTGGAAAACAGCCAACGGGAGCGTTCGCGGGCGAACCGGCGGACCTCCGCGGGGGCGTCGCCGTCATAGGCGACGGGAGCTACGTCACGCATTCCCGCCGTCGTAGCCGTCAGCGTGTGGGCGGCGCGCAGCTGGTCGTGACCGAGGGCCTTGGTGGGGGACAGGTACAGCGCCCTTGCCAGCGGATCGCGCAACAGGGCATCCACGATCGGCAACTGGAACACCAATGACTTTCCCGAGGCGGTGCCTGTGCTGATCACAACGTCCCGGCCGGCGTGGGCCAGGTCGGCGGCCTGCACCTGATGCGACCACGGCTCTTTGATGCCCAGGTCGCCCAGGGCGGCCACCACGTCGGAGTGGACCCAGTCCGGCCAGTCGCTGCATGCAGCCGGACGAGCGGGCATCTCAGCGACGTGGAGCAGCGACGCCGGAGGGTCCGTCCCGCACACCGCCCTCAGCAGTTCGCCGCCGAAACCGACCATGATTTACGCGCCCCTTGCCAGCGAACTCGTCAGTGACTGAAACTGAATTGTCCCCGAGGCTGTTCTAAACCGTGTCCGACGTGGTTGGATGAAGGCGGTCGCAGCTTCTGTGTTCGTGTCTCCACATCGCAGGATCGTCGTTGCGGTCGCGGTTCCTGCGAGGGTGTGAGCCCAGAAGGTATGGCGGTCTCAACC
>JAHBAP020000104.1 GCA_018500005.2 Mycobacterium sp.
GCTCGGAGATGTGTATAGGGGACGGCGCCCCCACCACCGCCGCCCCCGCCGCTCGACGGCGAAGACTGGGATGCGGTGTAGGCGCCGATGGATGACGACAGTGCCGAATCGAAGCTGTCGAAACTAGCACCCCCCGACCAGGACCCAGACGATCCGCTGCCCGAACTCGAGTGGTACCAGCCCGGGTCGGGTGCGGGTTGGCCCGTCGCGGCCTGGTATTTCGCCGCCCAGGCCGCCGCGGCGCCGCCGGCCACCGCGAACGGGACGTAGGCCGCGTAGAGGTCCTTGCGGGCGGAGAAGTCGAATCGAGACTCCGCCGAGTCGGTGGCCAGCATGCGGTGGAATCCACCGGCCTCCGACCACAACTGCCGGCCTGCCGGGGTTCGGCGCAAGCCCACCCCCGGCCTCCAGGCGGGCAAGGTCAGCAGGAAGAAGACCGCAAACGGCAAGCCCCACAGGGTGATCGGGAACAACCACCACCGCAGGAAACCGGCGATCGCCAACCCCAGCGCCAGCACGTTGGCGAAGCGCAACCACAGGTCGACCGAATGCTTGGCGACGAACCCCTGGTCGCGGGCCCACTGCTTGACGGCCGTTTCCATGTCCGCTTTGGCTGTGATGAGCTTGCGACCCGAGGTGACCGACCCGTTCGCCCTGAAAACCCGGCCCGGGTAGGTGAGGTCCAATGCCGATCCGACAGCCACGCTGACGGGGTCGACGTCGGCCCACCCGCCGGCCTCGCCGACGCTGTTGACAGTCCACTTCTTCGGGCCGTCCTGACGCAGCGACAGCAGATTCCGGTCGGCAAGGTAGAACAATGTGGCCGTGAGACCCTGCTCGGACACTCGTTCGGTACGGATGTACTCGCACTGCACCGGCCCCAGCCCCTTGGGCGGAGCGTACTGAAGCGGAAATCCAGGTGATGGTTCCACCGTGCTGCGCCACCACAGGACGGCGCCCAGACCCGCCGTCGCGGTCAGGCCGACCAGCCACAGCGCAACCGATAGGGACCGCCCCAGCACCCCGTCCCACCGGGCCGACCACGGCAGTTCCGCGCGTGGCGGGGTGGGCACCTCGACACCGGCTCGTACCGTGACCGGCGTGTGTGGCGCCAGGTTCTCCGCCGAGAGCGTCACCGTGTTACCGGTGACCGTGAGCCCGTCGCAGCCGCGGCCGACTCCGCCACCGACGGAACACTGGACGCCCGGGACTGGCCCCGGCAGGGTGATGCTCACCTCCGCCCGGTCGATCTCGTTGTTCCATGCCGGAGCGATCACGTTCCAGAAGAAGACCGACTGCGCATCGGCATCGCCGGTCTTGGACGCAAATTGTTTTGCCGCGCCTTTAGTTCCCGCGTCAAGGACTCCCGGCACGGAATACCTGATGCGATAGATGTGGGTGCCCGGCATGACATAACTGTCGGGGTCGCCGATCTTGGCGACTCGGAAGCGGTCGTCCTTCCAGAGCATGTCATAGGGCACCGACTCGCCATCGAGGGAGATTTCGGTGACCTCTGGTTCCTGGCGCACGTGGGAGTCGTTGGCGTTCGCGATATCCCAATACCGAAAAATTCCGTGTCGCCCGCTGGGGAACACCGCGGTGATCGTCTCGGTGGCGTGCATGAGGCCGTCGGCCCCGACGGTGAACTCCGCACGCAAACTCGAAAACCTCACGGGGTCGGCGACCGGGCCGGACTGCGATGTGCCGGTGAAGATCGCCGGCCAGAGCAGACCGAGCACGGTCAGAAGAGCCGGGATCAGCAAGGCGACCTTGCGCCCGATACCGCGCATGCAGGCCTCCCCGTGAAGTTGGTGATCTGAGCCTATGCGGAACGGTCAGCCGATGTGCAACGGATCGATCTGCACCCGTACCGCCTCGTGGTCGTGCCGGGCACTGTGAACAGCCGTCGCGTCCCGCAGTGCACCGGCGAGCACCAGGCCCTCGTCGCGGCGGGCCCTGATGAGCATGCGGATGACCGGTTCGCGGGCGGGGGTGGCCGGCGGTCGGCGTACCCCGGGGGGTAGAGCCCCCGGGCCCGGCATGGGGGCGTCTGCGGGCGGAACGGCCGCCGATACGAGGGCTGCGACCGCGCCGGAACCCCCGTCGATGGCGGCCATATGCCCCGCCGGCGGCAGTCCCACCGCGACGCGGGCCGCCATTTCCGCCTCCGCGTAGCCGACCGGATCCCACTTGACCAGAGCCTGCACGGTGGGGATGGTCGAATCCGCGACGACCGCCACCACCCCGCCGTCGGCTCGGGAATGCACCAGGGCGGCGGCGGCCATCCAGCGGCGCAGGGTGTCCTCTCCCGCCCGCAGATCCTGCCGCCCCAGCAGCGACCAGCAGTCCAGTAGCAGCGCCGCGCCGTAGCCGTCCGGGGCCCGCGGTTCGGCGCCCGGCGTTGCCACCACCAGCGCCGGACCGGGGCCGATCGCAGTGTGTATGGCGTCTCCGGCGGAAGTGATGACGGTGGTGCCGGGAAATGCCCGGCCTAATTCCTCTGCGGTTCGCCTGGCGCCGACGACGACCGCGCGGATCTCACCGGCCCCGCATTTGCGGCAGCGCGGCGCGGCGTCGATCCGTCCGCACCAACGGCATGCCGCACCATCGGCATCCCGGTCGGAGAGCGACAACGGACCCATACAGTGCCGGCATCGCGCGATGGTGCGGCACCGGCCGCAGGCCACCGACGGCAGATAGCCGCGGCGGGGAACTTGAACCAGCACCGGGGCGCCCCGTTCCAGCGCCGAACGCGCCCCCCGCAGCGCCCTCGACGGCAGTCGCGCGGTACGGGCCGCGGCATCGCGCTCCTCGGCGTGGCCGCCCTCTTCTAGAGCGACGACCCGGGGTGCACTGGCGCGGACCACCGGCCGCGGCGCCACCAGGTCGTGGGCCCAGCGGCTTTCCACCAGCGCCTGGGCTTCGGCGGTTCGGGTGTAGCCGCCGATCATCGCCGCGCAGCGAAGTTGATGTGCCCGCAACATGGCCACCTCGCGGGCGTGCGGATAAGGCGCCCTCGGCTCGGCGAGGGTGTCGTCGCCGTCGTCCCACACCATCACCAGGCCGAGGCGCTCCACCGGAGCGAAAACCGCACTACGCGTACCGATTACCAGGCGGGCCTGACCGCGCAGCACTGACAACCAACGGCGGTAACGGGCCGAGGGTCCCAACCCTGCGGCCAGTGCCACCACGGCTGACTCGTCGATCAGAGCGATCGAAGCCTGCACGAGCGCGTCGATGTCACGCTGGTCGGGAACGATCGCCAACACGCCCTGGCCGCCGGTGACCGCGGCCGCGGCCGTTTCGGCGAGCCGGTCGCACCAGTTCTCGCCGGGCAGTGCCTGCCACACCGCACGGGCGGCGCGGCCCTCGCTGAGCGCGTCGAGGAACGCCTCTCCCCTGACGTAGCGGGCCCCCCCCGTCGGGTCGACGGGGTTGACTACCGGCAGCAGCGTCGCTTCCCGGGCCGCCTTCTCGGCGGCCGCGTGCCGCGGCGGGACGGCAAGTCGCAGCACGTCGGGGCGGGTACCGGCGTAGCGTGCGGCGACAGCGTCGACCAGACGGCGTACCTCCGGGGTGAGGACCGGTTCGGCCGAGATGACCCGGTCGAGCCACCCCAACTGGCCGACATGGTCGGTGTCGGAGCGCCGTTCCAACAGGAACGCATCGACCAACCGACCGTGGAACCGCACCCGGACCCGGACACCGGGCTGAGCGTCGTCGGACTGCTCAGCCGGTACCAGGTAGTCGAACTCACGGTCCAGGTGCGGCACCGACAGCATCGGCAGCACCCGGGCAATGGGTTCGTGTTCGGCTGCGCGCCGGCCCGCTGTGCTCACTGCATTCGGCTCTTCACTTACCCCTTCTTACGCGCCGCGCGGCGCTCGGACGGCTCGAAGCCTATCGACGGCGCGGCCTCCGGAGCGGCAGACCGCCGGCGCGCGCTATAACTCGCCACCGCGTCCCAGGCTCCCCCGACTGCTTCGGGTTCGGCGTCGAAGGTCATGGACTTGCCCGGGGCGAAGCCCAGGCGGGCACCCACCTCGACGGCGTCCATGTTTGCTCCGAGAAACACGAAGTCCCAGCCGTAGACGGTCTCCTGCTGAGCGATCAGAGCCCTTACCGCCTCGGCCGTCCACTCCGTGCTGGCGTTCTCGTGTCCGTCGGTCATCACCAGCACGGTGATCTCACCGGGCCGCTGGTCCTCGGGCAGCGCCGCCAGTCCCGAACCCACCTCGGTGACGAAACGCCCGATCGCATCGACCAGTGCCGTCATCCCTCGCGGTTCCAGGGTCAACGGCGGCACCATGTCGATCGGCAGATTGGAATAGACGATGTCGTACCTGTCGTCGAACTGGGCCAGCGTCACCTGCGTGGTGCCCGCCTGGCCGCGTTCCTTCGCGATGAACGAGTCGAATCCGCCGCGCATGTCGTCGGCGATGCTATCCATCGACCCGGAACGGTCCAGAAGTGCGGCGATCAGGGTCTTGTTGGTGTCGGTCACTTTCGGTTCCCCCCTTGGGTTTGTCGTTGATCCGACGGTATCGGGGGGGTCTGACAAAAGAAGCGGACCGAATCAGCCGACCGTTCGGCCGAAGAACAGTCCTGCGGTGATCAACACCATGGCGGCCGCGTACGCCCACCAGATGGGCAACTCCAAGGCCTGCGACTCGAGGATGAATTGACCGACACCGATCATGCCGTCGGACACCGCGAACAGCAGCGCGCCCACCGCAGTCCAGATGGTGGGCAACCGGGCCAGCAGCGCAGCGGACACCATGGCCGCCAGCACTGACATGTAGATGATCACCGGGACCGTCATGCCCTGAGCCGCCATCGAAGGCCAGAACCGGGTGAGCATGGCCACGAAACCGACGGCGAGCAGACCGATCCACAGCAATCGCACGCGAGAGGTGTTGGCCCGCGTGCCCGCACTGAGTGGCCACAGTGTCGCAATGAAGCACAGATGGGCCACCAGAAAGGACCCGAGGCCGCAGACGAAGGCCGGTTTCCACCACGGGATGGCCAGAAAGAAGTCCCCGGCTGCCGACATCAGCAGCGCCGCGACGAGCCAGCGGCGCTCCCGTGCGATGGGGTGGAACAGCGCCGCGACGGCCAGCAGCACGGCCATCGAGGACTTGAAAACCGGCTGACCGAAGAACTGACCGGTGAGGTCGGAGCCGGCCGGCAGTCGCAATGCGGTGATGGTCAGGAAGATGCCGTAGGCCACCGCCGCCAGCACGCCTGCGGTCCACCACATCCGCACCGCGCGCGGGGCGCCTGCGTACCGTGGCCCCATGGTCGATTCCGCCGTTCCACCGATTGACGCCATCCTGCAGAAGGTACTGGAAGTGGTTCCGTTCCAGTTGACGGCCGAGGGCGGCGTCGAGGAAGCCCGCCGCCGGTTGCGGGAATTACCGCGCCGGCAGATGCACGAGGACATGCGGGTGCAGGACGCCCTCATCGACGGCCCGGCCGGCTCGATACCGGTGCGCGTCTATTGGCCCGAGGCCGACGCCGGCCCGGGACCGCACCCGGTCGTCATGTACTTCCACGGCGGCGGCTTCGCCCTCGGCGATCTCGACACACATGACGTCCCCTGCCGCCAGCACGCGGCGGGCGCCCGCGCGGTGGTGGTGTCGGTGGATTACCGACTCGCCCCAGAACACCCGTATCCGGCGGCCGTCGAAGATGTCTGGGCGGCCACCTGCTGGGTTGCCGAGCATGCCGGGCAGTTCGGGGCGGACGGCTCGCGCCTGGCGGTGGCCGGCGACTCGGCCGGCGGCACTCTGGCGGCGGTGGTCGCCCAACGGGCCCGCGACCGGGTCCGAGCCGGCGCCGGGCCCGACTGGACGGTGGCCTACCAACTGCTCTGGTACCCGTCGACCATGTGGGATACCTCACTGCCCTCGTTCACCGAGAACGCCAACGCACCGGTCCTCGATCACGCGGCCATCGCCGCTTTCACCGTCTGGTACGCCGGCCACCTGGATCCCGCCGAGCCGCCGGCCGACCTGGCCCCGGGCCGGGCATCCGACCTGACCGGGCTGGCACCGGCCTACGTCGCCGTCGCTGGTCACGACCCACTGCGCGATGACGGCGCCCGTTACGCCGAATTGCTGGCCGCCGCCGGTGTCCCGGTGGAGTTCGACAACGCCGAGACCCTCGTCCACGGCTATCTGGGCTACGCCGGGGTGGTGCCGGCGGCCACCGCGGCGACCGAGCGGGGCCTGGCCGCGCTGCGGGCTGCGCTGCACGAGAGCGGGTAACGATGCCCGGAGCAGTAACATTTGCCGCCTCCGCGACGACAAGCAACAATGACAGCTAACGTCCCGAACCTGAAGGAATAAGGCTTATGACATCCGGTCAGACCCGGCGCCTCTCCCGCGCCTGTATCGGCACAATCGTCGGCGGAATCGCGCTGGCCGGGCTGGCGGCGCCATCGGCGTCCGCGGCCCCGGACTGCAGCCCCGCCGGTGTGGACAGTGCTGTGGCTTCGGTCACCCAGCAGGCGAAGGCCTACATGAGCGCCCACCCGCCGGTCAGCAAGGTGCTGATGACCGCAGCCGGCCAGTCCCAGGACCAGGCCGCGCAGACCATCACCGCCTATGCCAGCACCAATCCGCAGGAATACGGCGAGTTCAAGGCCATCCTGACCCCGCTGAGCACCCTGCAGAACACCTGCGGCGTGTCGGTGATCCCCGCCGAGTACCAGTGGGCGTTCAACCAGTTCATCGGCTAACTCGAACAGCAAACAAAAGCGGCTCACGTCCGGCAGGGACGTGAGCCGCTTTTGTGTCGGTTCTACACCGAGTTCTTGAGGTCCTCCACCTTGTCCAGGCGCTCCCACGGCAGGTCCACGTCGGTGCGGCCGAAGTGCCCGTAGGCCGCCGTCGGCGCGTACTTGGTGTGCAGCAGATCGAGGTCACGCACGATCGCTCCCGGGCGCAGGTCGAACACCGCGCTGATGGCCTTCTCGATGCGGTGCGGATCGACGGTCTCGGTGCCGAAAGTCTCCACGAACAGCCCGACCGGAGCCGCCTTACCGATCGCGTAGGCCACCTGAACCTCGACGCGTTCGGCCAGACCGGCGGCAACGACGTTCTTGGCCACCCAGCGCATCGCGTAGGCCGCCGAACGGTCCACCTTCGACGGGTCCTTGCCGGAGAACGCGCCACCACCGTGGCGGGCCCAACCGCCATAGGCGTCGACGATGATCTTGCTGTCTCTTATACACATCTGTCGCCGCCGCCCCA
>JAHBAP020000200.1 GCA_018500005.2 Mycobacterium sp.
CCCAACGCCCGATAGGTCGCCTCGGCCCGCTTGTCCGTAGTGATCAGCAGCAGTCCGTGCTCTCGGGCGGCCGCACCCACCAGTCCGTCGTACACCGCACCGCCGGCCAACCCCAGAGAAGCGAATTCCCGCAGTAGTTCGGGCATCCGCGCCGCCGAGAGGAATTGCGAGGCAGGGAAGTTCGCGGCTTGGAGTCGCAGAGCAGCGGCCGGACTGAGACGTTGCGGAGCCGGCAAACGGGTCAGCACCGACAGCAACTCGACCGCAGCAGGCCCGGACATTCCCCGGTGACATGGAGTCAGCCGGGTTCTGGCCGCCCCGTGGAAAGGGTGTTCGGATTGCACCAGTGCCAACGCAGCACTGGTGTCGACCAGGACGTGCTCAACGTTGGTCGGCAAATCGCAACTCCCGCAGGCCGTCCTGGTCGAGTGCCTGACCGCCGGGCGGCAACAGCAGCAAACCATCGTCGGTCTCGACGAGGTCGTCAGCGGCCACGCTCTCGATCCTGATCGCGGCGCCGTCCAGCGAGATCTCGACCTCTCCCTCAGCGATACCGGACTGCTCACGCAGCGACTTCGGAATCACCAATCGCCCGGCCTTGTCGATGGTAGTTCGCATACCACTAGAATACCATTGTAATGGTAGAGACAGGGGGGCATATTGACGGACGACATGACGGTGACCGACCTGCTCGCCCGTGCGGTCGCCGCGTTGGGCGGCGCCCAACGTGACGGGCAGGTGCAGATGGCCGAGGCTGTCGCGAAGTCGTTCGCCACCGGTGAGCACCTGGCCGTGCAGGCCGGCACCGGCACCGGCAAGTCCCTGGCCTACCTGGTTCCGGCCATCGCCCGGGCACTGACCGACGACGGCCCGGTGGTGGTGTCCACCGCCACCATCGCCTTGCAACGACAACTCGTCGACCGGGATCTGCCCCGACTGGTCGACGCGGTGGCCGCAGCGCTGCCCCGCAAGCCGACCTTCGCACTGCTGAAGGGTCGGCGAAACTACCTTTGCCTCAACAAGATCCACAGCGGGCCTACCGACACGGAACCTCCCCAGGATGAGCTTTTCAGTGCCGCCTCGGTGACTGCCATGGGCCGCGACATCCAGCGCCTCACCGCGTGGTCAGCGGAAACCGAGACCGGTGACCGTGACGAGCTGCGCCCGGGCGTGCCGGAGCGGTCCTGGTCTCAGGTGAGCGTCTCGGCGCGGGAGTGCCTCGGCGCGACGCGCTGCCCCTACGGCATCGATTGCTTCGCAGAGAAGGCCCGGGCCAAGGCCGCCGAATCCGACATCGTGGTGACCAACCACGCACTGTTGGCCATCGACGCCATCGCTGAGGCGAACGTACTTCCCGAGCACGACTTCCTGGTGATCGACGAGGCTCACGAACTGACCGACCGGGTCACCTCGGTGGCCACCGGGGAACTCACCCCGGGCCCCCTGGGGGTCACGGTGCGCCGCGCCGCGCGACTGGTCGGTCCGGAGCTGACCGACCGCTTGGAGGCCTCGGTCGCCACCTTCTCCTCGGCGATCCACGACGCCCAACCCGGTCGCATCGACTACCTCGACGACGAACTCGGCACCTATCTGCCCGCCCTGCGCGACGCAGCGTCGGCCGCCCGGTCGGCCATCGACCCAAAGCCCGCCGACCCGCAGGCCGCCGCCGCCCGCCTGGAGGCGATCGCCGCTCTGACCGAGATCACCGACACCGCCGCCCGAGTGCTGGATTCGTTCGGCCCGGCCATCCCGGACCGCACCGATGTGGTCTGGCTGGACCACGAGGAACAGCGCGGGGCTGCCGGAGGCGCCCGGGGGACGACTGCGGGAGTGACCAGACCGGTGCTTCGGGTGGCACCGCTGTCGGTGGCCGGTCTGCTGGCCGCACAGGTATTCGGCACCTCCACCGCGGTGTTGACCTCGGCGACCCTGACCGTCGGCGGGTCCTTCGACTCGATGGCACAGGCGTGGGGGCTGACAGATCTCAAATGGCGCGGCCTGGATGTCGGCTCGCCGTTCGACCACGCCAAGGCCGGCATCCTCTACGTCGCCGCCCACCTGCCTCCGCCCGGCCGGGATGGGGTCGGGGCAGACGCACAACTCGACGAGATCGCCGCCCTCATCGAGGCCTGCGACGGCCGCACGCTCGGGCTGTTCTCCTCGATGCGGGCCGCCCGTGCGGCGGCCGAGGCGATGCGGGAACGGCTGGACACCCCGGTGCTCTGCCAGGGTGACGACGGCACCCCTGCGCTGGTCGAGCAGTTCACCGCCGACCCGAAAACCTCGCTGTTCGGCACCCTGTCGCTGTGGCAGGGCGTCGACGTGCCCGGGCCGTCCTGTTCGCTGGTGATCATCGACCGGATCCCGTTCCCCCGCCCCGACGACCCACTGCTGACCGCCCGCCAGCGCGCGGTCGCGGCCCGGGGTGGCAACGGCTTCATGGCCGTCGCCGCCAGCCACGCGGCTCTGCTGCTGGCCCAGGGCGCCGGGAGGTTGCTGCGTCGCGCCGACGACCGTGGCGTGGTGGCCATCCTGGATTCGCGGATGGCCACCGCCCGTTACAGCGGCTATCTGCGCGCGTCGCTGCCGCCGTTCTGGACCACCACCGACCCGGTCCTGGTCAGAGACGCACTGCGGCGCCTGCACACACCCCGGGCGGACTGAGCGGGGCCGAAGGGCTGCGAACTATTGTGATGTCATGCGCCGCACGATGAGGGGTCTGCTCGCCGCGCTCGGCATCGCCACCGTGGTGACCTCCTGCAGCAGCGCAATCCCCGGCACTGCGGTGTCGGTGTTCGAGGACCCGTTCAAGGTGGGCGGACTGGAAGCCGTCGACGGCCCGACCGGCCTACGCCCGGATGCCAAACCGGAGTCCCGGGAGGTCACCGGCACCGACGGCGGCGAGGTGGACCTGCTGGCCGGCCAGTCGGTCAGCGATCTCGAGGAGTTCTGGCGGTTCGCCTACCCCGACACCTTCGACGGCGAGCTAACCCCGGTGAGCGAGTTGATCTCCTGGGACTCCGAGGACTACAACGGCACGTTCTGCGACGAGACCACCGAGGGTCTGGTCAACGCCGGCTTCTGCGAGCGCGACAACACCATCGGTTGGGACCGCACAGTCCTGCTGCCGTCGCTGCGAAACGCCTACGGCGACATGGCTATAACGATGGTGCTGGCCCACGAATACGGTCACGCCATCCAGAAGTCCGCCGGCATCAACCCCAAGGGCGTGCCCACCCTGGTCACCGAGCAGCAGGCCGACTGTTTCTCCGGGGTGTATCTGCGCTGGGTGGCCGAGAACAAGTCGCCGCGGTTCACGCTGAGCACCGGCGAGGGCTTGAATAACCTTCTGGCGGCGATGATTTCGTTCCGTGACCCACTGCTGTCGGAGAGCGACGGCTACAGCGTCGGCGACGAGCACGGGTCGGCATTCGAACGGATTTCGGCATTCCAGTTCGGTTTCACCGACGGTACCGCGGCGTGCGCGTCCATCACGCTCAAGGAGATCAACGATCGCCGCGGCGAACTCCCGGTCGATCTGCCCTCGGATCAGAGCGGCGAACTGCCGGTGACCGAGAAGTCGGTGCGGTCGGTCATCGATGCGATGAACCTGCTGTTCACCCCGAAGAACCCGCCGACGCTGACCTTCGACCCGGCGGTGGCGTCCGCGTGCACCAGCGCCCGGCCCAGTCCCCCGGCGTCGTACTGCCCGTCGACCAACACCATCTCCGTCGACCTCGGCGGTCTGCAGGCCCTGGGCTCGGCCACCGAGGGTTACGACGGGCCGCCACTGCAGGGCGACAACACCGCATACTCGGCGCTCATCTCGCGCTACATGATGGCCCTTCAGAACGAGCACGGCGGGGTGGCTCTGGACACCGCCGAGGCCGGACTGCGCACCGCCTGCCTGACCGGGGTGGCCACCACCAAACTGTCCAAGACCATCACCACCCCGGATGGCGACGCGGTAGCACTGACCGCCGGGGACCTCGACGAGGCGGTGTCGGGCCTGCTGACCAACGGCCTGGCCGCCGGTGACGTCAACGGCGAAGCGGTGCCCGCCGGGTTCTCCCGTATCGATGCCTTCCGGGTCGGGGTGCTCGGCGACGTGGACCGCTGTTACAAGCGGTTCCAGTGATCCCCCCGGTGACTACACCGCTTTGGTGACGCCGTACCAGGACAGGATCGCGTCGCCGGACTTGTTCGACTTGGCCAGCGTCGCGTAGGAGCGGACGAAGGATTCCCCCACGCAGCCGTCGATCTTTATGCGGAACTTGCTGATCGACACCCACGGGTCGGATGATTCGAACTGCTTCTTGGTCACCGGAACGGTGTTGATGATGCCCGGCTTGAGGCCCACCGTGACGCCGCCGTTGAGGTTGGCGCCGATAGCCGGGACCAGGCCGTCGGGAAGGACGCCGGGAAAGTCGAAACCGAAGTAGCCGATCGACGGGTTGATGCCGGCGGTGCCGGTGATGGAGACACCGTTAGCGGTGCTCATATCGATCCCGCACCCGATCTGATAACCGACCTCGAAGATGCCTTTCGGCGTCTCACCGTCACCACCGGTGAGACTGCCGTTGAACACGCCGCCGACTTCGTACTCCCGCGTCGAGATCGCTGTGGTCAACGGTGCGACCGGTGTCTGGGTCTCGTCCTTGGCCGACACGGTCAGCGTCCACCCGTCCGGTGAGGTGGCGGTGTTCGGCGGGTTGGAGGCGACCCGCCCGTCCGGCGGGGCGGGCACCGCACCGGGATCCACCACCGCGACGGGCGCGATCGCCGGACCTGCGGGCACGGCCGGGGCCGGAACGACCGGGGCCGGCGGGTCGGTTTCGGCCGCCCCCGGGGCGGCCGCACCCGCGCCGACCGCCGCCATCACCGCCGCGCCGCGCACCACCCCGGGCACCATCCGATTACCTCCGCAGACCACTCAGGGCAACCTACAGGTGCGGTTCGGCAGCCGAGACGGCATCCCCGGTATGACCGTCCCCGGCCAGTTTGACCAAACCCCACTCGGCCGGACCGGCCAGCAGTCGGTGACTCGGCAGCACCCGCACGGTGTAGCCCATGGATCCGGCCGACGGCAGCGGGGTGGTTGCCGAGAAGATCTCGGTGCCGCCATCGCCCGACCCGATATGAGCCATCTCGACGCAGTGCGGGCTGAGCAGGGTGCCGGTGGAATCGGCCCGCCCCAGCACCGCCTGCACCACCACCTCGTCGGGGCGCAGGCCGGCCGGCATCACGGTGGCGGTCAGCGTCAGTTCCGAGCCGAGCAACGGGGTGTCGGGAAGACCGGTGCTGTCCACATCGGTGATCACCACATAGGGCCACGCCTCGGTCACCCGTTGCCGATAGACCGCCAGTTCGCGGGCCCGGCCGAACGGCAGTCCGTCGATCGACTCGACCGTCTGCCGAAGCGATGCCGCCGCCGGCGCGTAGTACTGCTCGGTGTAGTCGCGCACCATCCGGGAGGCCAGCACCTTGGGGCCCAGCGACAGCAGCGTGTGGCGCACCATCTCCACCCAGCGTCCCGGCACACCGTTGTCGTCGCGGTCGTAGAACTTGGGCGCCACCGAGTTCTTCAACAGGTCGTAGAGCGCCTTGGATTCCAGGTCGTCACGACGCTCTTCGTTCACCACCTCGGCGCTGGGGATCTCCCAGCCGTTCTCCCCGTCGAACCACTCGTCCCACCAGCCGTCCCGGATGGACAGGTTCAGGCCGCCGTTGAGCGCGCTCTTCATCCCGGAGGTTCCGCACGCCTCCAGCGGCCGCAGCGGATTGTTCAGCCACACATCGCAGCCCCAGTACAGCAACCGGGCCATCGACATGTCGTAGTCCGGCAGGAAGGCGATGCGGTGCCGGACCTCGGGCCGGTCGGCGAACCGGACGAGCTGCTGGATCAGCGCCTTGCCCGCGTCGTCGGCGGGATGGGACTTGCCGGCCACGATCAACTGGATGGGCCGGTGCTCGTCGAGCAGCAGCGGCTCCAGGCGATCCGGGTCGCGCAGCATCAGCGTCAGTCGCTTATAGGTCGGCACCCGGCGGGCAAAGCCGATGGTCAGCACCCCGGGATCGAAAGCCGTTTTGATCCAACCCAATTCGGCCTCGATGGC
>JAHBAP020000207.1 GCA_018500005.2 Mycobacterium sp.
GCGGCCCTGGCGGTGCTGCCCACACTGACCCAGCGCAGCCGCTGCTCGCTGCTCTGCGGCGAGTTGAAGGAGGGCACCGACACCGCCGAACGGTCCGGCTTCGTGTCCCTGATACGCAAATCGCAGTTACAACCCACCGGCAACGTGCCCGACCCGATCTTCCACAAGGCGGCCCTAGACGCCGTACCCAGCGGGCTGTCGCTGGCCACCGACGTCAACAACGCGATCGCCGACGTCTCCAACCAGAGACTCGTCGCCGTCGTCCTGAACTACGTCGATGACACCCTGCACCACACCGACCCGGGCGGCACCGACTGGAACCTCGACACCATCACCCACCTGCGTCCGCTGCTGCACGCCGCGCGCAACGCGGGCCGCACCGTCGTCATCACCTCCGACCACGGGCACATCATCGAGTACGGCACCAGCGCCAAAGTGGAGCGCGCTAACACCTACGGCCAACGCGCCCACGGTGATTTCGCCAACCTCGACCCGGCCCGGGAGGTCGCCGTCGAAGGCCCGCGGGTGCTCACCGCCGACAATCGGGTGGTGCTGGCAGTCGATGAGACCATCCGCTACGGCGCCCGCAACGCCGGCTACCACGGCGGCGGGTCCCCGGCCGAGGCCGTCGTCCCGGTCGTGGTACTCACCACCGGGCAGCTGCCCGCCTCGGTGGTTCCGGTCACCGGCGCCGAACCGTCATGGTGGCATCCGGGCGTGGTGCCCGTCGAGCCGGTTCTACCGCCGCGCAAGGGGAAGGCTTCCCAGCAGGAGACCCTCTTCGATGACGGCTCACCGGATACCGGGTTGCCCGACAAGGTCATCGCCACAACGGTTTTCGCCCAGCAGTTCAAACTCGCCGGGCGGATCGTGCTGCAGCCCGACCAGATCAAGAACCTACTCGGAGTCCTGCTCGGCGCCGGGGGCTACGAGATCACCGTCGGGCAGGCCGCCGCGGCACTGCGGGTGGCCGAGGCCAGCGTCAACGGCGCACTGATGCAGACCAAGAAGGTGCTCGACGTCGAGGGCTACGAGGTGCTGCGCGTCGAACGCGGCGTGGTCCGACTCGACCTGGCCGCGCTGAGCGAACAGTTCGGAGTGTCCTCATGACCGCCCCGGTGTCGGCGCGGCGGCGCCGCGAAATCCTCGACGCCCTGCGCCGCGGCACCGTGCCGTCCAACGGACTGGACCAACTCGCCGTCGGACTGGCCCGCTTCGAGACCGAACTGGACTCCGAACTCGACGTCGTCGCCGGCGGCGGTGCGATCTTCAAAGCCGTGCGCGGCGAATACGGCTCGGGTAAAACCTTTTTCGCCCGCTGGCTCGGCGACCGCGCCATGAAGAAAGGCTTCGCCGTCGCCGAGGTGCAGATCAACGAGATCGACACCCCGCTGCACAAACTGGAGACCGTCTACCGGCGCAGCATCGAATCCCTGCGCACCTCCTCGATCACGCCCAGCGCGCTGCGGCCGATCCTGGATGCCTGGCTGTTCACCATCGAGGACGACGCCCGCCAGCAGGGTGTCGAGGTGGACGCGCTGCTGGAGCGCCGCCTTGCCGACGTAGCCGCCAGCGCCCCCGTCTTTCCGATGGCGATCCGCGCCTACCGCCGCTTCATCGCCGAGAGTGACCACGACGCCGCCGACGCCTTGGTGGCCTGGCTCGGCGGGCAACCGCACGTCGCCGCCGCCGTCAAACGCAAAGCTGGCATCAAGGGCGACCTCGACCACTTCCTGGCACTGGGATTCCTGCGCGGCCTGCTGGCCATCCTCGCCGACGCCGGCAACCCCGGCCTGCTTCTGGTCCTCGACGAGGTCGAAACCCTGCAACGGGTACGCAGCGACGCCCGCGCCAAGGCGTTGAACGCGCTGCGCCAGTTGATCGACGAGGTGCACGACGGGCACTTCCCGGGGCTCTATTTGCTCATCACCGGCACACCCGCGTTCTTCGAAGGGCGCCAAGGCATCCAGCTCCTCCCCCCGCTGGCCGACCGGCTGCACACCGAATTCGGCAAAGACCCGCGCTTCGACAACCCCCGCGCCCCGCAACTGCGGCTGACCGGCTTCGACCAGACCAGACTCGTGGAACTCGGCGGGCGGGTCCGCGACCTCTACGTCTCGGGACTCTCCGACGCCGAACGGGTGTCAGGGGTGGCCGACAACGCGTTCCTCGAGCGGTTCGCCGCCGCGGTCGCAGGTGAGTTGGGCGGCCGCGTCGGGATTGCGCCCCGGCTGTTCCTGCGCAAGCTCGTCGACGTCCTCGACAAGATCGAACAGTTCCCCGACTTCGACCCGTACACCGACTACGAAGTCAAAATCGCCCCCACCGAACTCTCCGACGCCGAACGAGCCGCGCTGCGCGCCGACGACGTCCCGCTTGATCTGTGATGGATTCCTTCTCTCGGCTTCATCCCGGCTTGCAGTACCACCTGGCGAACACCCTGCGGTGGAACGGCCTTCGCCCCACCCAGGCCGCCGCGGTCGACCCCATCCTCTCCGGCCAAGACACCCTCGTCCTGGCGCCCACCGCCGGCGGCAAGACCGAAGCCGCAGTCTTCCCGCTGCTGTCCCGGATGGCTTCCGAGGAGTGGCAGGGCCTCTCGGTCCTCTACATCTGCCCACTGCGGGCACTGCTCAACAACCTGACACCCCGGATCGACGGGTATTGCCAGTGGCTGGGCCGCAATTCCGCCGTCTGGCACGGCGACATCGGCCAGAGCCAACGCCAGCGCATCCTCACCGACCGGCCCGACATTCTGCTCACCACACCGGAATCACTCGAAGCGATGCTGGTGTCCACCAAAGTCGATACGCGCCTGCTGTTTTCCGGGTTGCAGGCCGTGGTGGTCGATGAGATCCACGCCTTCGCCGGTGATGACCGCGGGTGGCACCTGCTGGGCGTGTTGGAACGGCTGTCCCGGGTGGCCGGCCGGGAAGTGCAGCGGATCGGCCTCTCAGCCACCGTGGGTAACCCACAGGAACTCCTCGACTGGCTGCAAGGCAGCTTCACCCAGCGAGCCAAGACCCTCGTCGCCCCCGAAGTTGGCGGCAGCACGGCACCCCCAGAGATCACAGTCGATTTCGTCGGGTCACTGCCCAACGCCGCCACCTTGATCGCTGCGCTGCATCAGGGAGAGAAGCGACTGGTATTCGTCGAGAGCCGCCGCCGCGCAGAAGAACTCGGCGCGGCGCTGCGCCAGCGGGGCGTGGAAACCTACATCTCGCACTCCTCGCTGTCGGCAGCGGAACGACGCCGCTCCGAAGCCGCCTTCGCCGAGGCCCGCGACACCGTCATCGTCGCCACCTCC
>JAHBAP020000166.1 GCA_018500005.2 Mycobacterium sp.
ATGCCACGGCCGTTGTCGGTGATCACGATGAGCATGTCGCGGCTGTCGTCGCTGACGACGATCTCGATGGTCAGCCTGCGCGCTCCCGAGTGCCGCAGCGAGTTGCTCACCGCCTCGGTGACGACTGCCTGGGCGTGATCGGCCAGGCGGCCCTCGACCAGCGACATCGGTCCGGATAACCGGATGTTGGTCTCGATCTGCTGACCTTGGGTCAGCTCCCAGATCCTGCGCTGGATGCGTTGGCGGAAGTCGACGTTCAGCACGGAGGAGTGATGCAGTCCGAAGATTGTCGACCGGATCTCCTCGATGGTCGCTTGCAAATCGTCGATGACTGCGGCCACACGCTGGGCGGGTTCAGGTGAGCGGATGCGTGCCGCCGCGCCCTGCAGGCTCAGACCGGCCGCGAAGAGGCGTTGAATCACGTGGTCGTGCAGATCCTGCGCGATGCGCTCGCGGTCGGCCAGCAGACCCGACTCCCTGGCTTGCTCGCGGGCATCGGACAGAGTCAACGCGATCGCCGCGTGGTCGGCGAAGTCACTCATCAACGCGAGGAGGTTGGATTCGAATGACGGTTGGTCGTGTGCCCTGGCGACGGCCAGCACACCGATCATCGATTCTGCGGACCGCAGGGGCACCACGATCGCGGGTCGCTCGCCTGCGTCGGTGAAGGACGGGATCGGATGCCGGAAGTACTCAGTGATGACCGGTACTCCGGTTCTGAACGCCTCGCCACTGGTGGATCCGCGCACCGGGACCCCCTGGCCGAGGACTTCGTCGGCGTGGACGCCTGAGGCGACGGTGATGAACAGCTCGGTGACCTCCTCCGGCGGAGCCTCGGGATCGTCGGGGGTCAGGACTATGGCCTGCTCGGAGCCGGTCAACTCGCGTGCGCGCTCAGCGATACGCCAGAGCGGATTGAGCCCTGGCTCGGATTCCCCCAGCAGGGAGGTGGTGATTTCCCGACTTGCCGCCATCCATTCGGCGGCGATTCGGGTCCGCTGGTATAGCTGCGCGTTGTCGATCGCCACCGAGGCCGCCGAACCCAGCGCACGGGCTACTGCCTCATCTGAGTCGGTGAAAGCACGGCCGGCCTCCAGATCGGCCAGGTACAGACTTCCGTAAACGGTGCCGCGGATGATGATGGGCACCCCGAGGAACGCAGTCATTGGCGGGTGATGCTCCGGGAAGCCCACGGCGGCAGGGTGTTCGCGTAGATCTGTCAGCCGCACCGGCGTCTTCCGGTCCAGCAGAAATCCGAGTACGCCCTTGCCTGCCGGCAGATGGCCGATCCGGCGTTCAGTTTCTTTGTCGATGCCGGTATGGATGAACTGGGCGAGGCGGCCGTCCTCGCCGCGAACGCCCATCGCGCAGAAACTGGCGCCGGTTAGTTCCACAGCCGAGTCGACGATCCGTCGCAACATGGCGTCGAGGTCAAGGTCTGAACTGATGTCGATGACGATCTGCATCAGTTGTTCCATCTTGTCGCGCGCGACCAGGAAATCGTCGAGATGTGCACGCATTGCTTCGATCAACCCGGGATCGCCCAGTCGGGCGAACGCCGAGCCTTCTGAACGTTTTTCCATAGCCGCCTCCAACCACAGACCGCGCCGCTTAATAATACGGCGAAATATTCGCGTTGAGCGAAGTGAAATTCCGCGAAGCCTGTTTGCAGGCCATCGGTCGAATTCTTAACCGGCGGAACCCTTTCCGTGATAACCGCTGATTGCGTTGCGTCAGCGTCAAATGGTCGCCGCTCTAGCCGGCGGCGGTTTCGCCCCGGCGCCGGGGCCAAGCGCGCCCGAGGTGTCCGGTCGTCGCAGTGCTGGGATCGACGCTGGGCGGGTACGTGGCCGTAGCCGTCAATTACCTGGTAAGCGTTCATCGCACTGACGCTGATGCGACCGCGCGATTCATGGGTGCCGAAGCGCAGAGCGCGCTCAAACTGAAGTTGTTGGTGAACCCGTGGCCGGTGATTCTGGTGATGCCGGTCTCGGACCGGGCACTTCGAGGATATCGAGGAGGGCCTCGACTACGGCGGCCATTGAATCGACGGTGTGTCTGTGTACCCGATTGTCCCCGATGCCCGTTAAGGTATCGAACAGTTGTTCGTAGTCTGGAGGTGCCGCGTGCGGGTGATGGGTGTCGACCCCGGGTTGACGCGCTGCGGTTTGTCCGTGATCGAGAGCCGCACCGGCCGCCAGGTGATCGCCCTCGACGTCGACGTGGTGCGTACGTCCTCCGGCGAGCCGCTGGCTACGCGACTGTTGGCGATCAGCGACGAGGTGGAGCGATGGATGGACACCCACCTGCCCGACGTCATCGCCATCGAGCGGGTGTTCGCCAATGCCAACGCCAACGCCGCGATGGGAACCGCCCAGGCCGGCGGGGTGATCGCGCTGGCCGCCGCTCGCCGGGACATCGACGTCCATTTTCACACCCCCAGCGAGGGCAAGGCCGCGGTCACCGGAAACGGCCGCGCCGACAAGGCGCAGGTCACCGCGATGGTCACCAAGATTCTTGAGCTGCAACAGAAGCCGACTCCGGCCGACGCGGCCGACGCGCTGGCGCTGGCCATCTGCCACTGCTGGCGGGCTCCGATGATCGCCCGGATGGCCAAGGCCGAGCAGATGGCAGCAGAACAACGCCGCGCCTATGCGGCCCGGTTGAAGGCGGCCCGATGATTGCCTCTGTGCGCGGCGAAGTGCTCGAGGTCGCGTTGGACCATGCGGTGATCGAGGCCGCCGGGGTGGGCTACAAGGTGATGGCCACCCCGTCGACCCTGGCCGCGCTGCGCCGCAGCGAGGAAGCCCGTCTGATCACCGCGATGATCGTGCGGGAAGACTCTCAGACGCTGTACGGCTTCGCCGACGTTGAGGCCCGCGACCTGTTCCTCACGCTGCTCGGGGTGTCCGGGGTCGGACCAAAGATCGCGCTGGCCACCCTTGCGGTCTACGACGCCCCCGCGCTGCGCCAGGCTTTAGCCGATGGGGACGTCACCGCGCTGACCCGTGTTCCTGGGATCGGCAAACGTGGTGCCGAGCGTTTGGTGCTGGAATTGCGCGACAAGATCGGCGCGGCGGCCGGTGGCGGCACCATTCCGGTCGGGCCGATAGGCGTTCGTGGACCGGTGGTGGAAGCCCTTGTCGGCCTGGGCTTCCCGACCAAGCAGGCCGAGGAAGCCTGCGACAAGGTGCTGGCGGCAGATCCTGAGGCCACCACGTCCACGGCGTTGCGGGCGGCGTTGTCGATGCTCGGGAAGAAGTGATGGGCAGGTTCGAGGACGACGACGACGAAGCCGAACGCGAGGTTTCGGCG
>JAHBAP020000029.1 GCA_018500005.2 Mycobacterium sp.
ATCTGGGGCTCGCACATGTTCGTTTCTAGGGAAACGTCCTGCTACCTCGTCTTTTGTTGAACCTGCGCGTTCTGGCGATTCATTAGCTTCAACCACGCTATGTTAGGTGCTGCCTTAATTTGTTAAGCGGGAAGAAGGTGGCGCATGGCGGGCCGGTTCCAGCTGATCCCGGGCGAGCGTGGCGCACTTGTTCCCATCTCGTCTGATCCTGTTGTGTTCCAACGGGATTGCGTCGATGCCTATGTGGCGTCGTGGCGGGCGCGTGGGTTTAGTCCGGTGACGATTGATAACGACGTCGGGCTGCTCGAGCGGACGCTGTCAGCGTTGGGTCGTCCGGCGTGGGAGGTGACCGCTGAAGATATCGATCGGGTGGTCGGGGATCTGGCGGTCGCGGGCCGGGCGGCGGCGACGCGGCGGGAGTATGTGCAGATCTTCAAGGGTTTCCATCGGTTCTTGCAGGTCCGCAAGGCCGCCGAGATCGAGGCCACCTTCGGGGTGCGGCTGGTGTGCCCGGTCGATGAGTTCAACGCTTCCCGTCACGTGGGCGATGACTCACCGGCCCTTGCGCCGCCACCCACGCCCGAGCGGGTCGAGGCGTTCTTCGAGTTCCTCAAGGCCAGGATCGTCACGGCACGGAAATATGGCCCGGCGGCAAGGGATTACGCACTGTTTCGCACCCTCTATCACGCGGGGTTGCGATCGGAAGAGTCCTCGCTGCTAGACGTTGCTGATCTGCATTTCGGGCGCGGGCCGTTCGGCAAGATCCACGTCCGCTTCGGGAAGGGCGCACACACCTCGGGCCCACGGCCCCGATGGGTGCCGATGCTCGACAGCGTCGATCTGGTGCTGCGCTGGTTCTTGTCCGATGTGCGCCCCAAGTTCCCCGAGTCCCCGGTGTTGTTCGCCGACGAGTCCGGTGGGGCCTTGCATCAGGGCACGATCCGCAACCGGCTGCGCTATCTGATGCAACTGGAAGGCCAACCGAAGTCAGAGTGGTTCAGCCCGCACGCTCTGCGGCGGGCGTGTGCGACGCACAACTACGAACGCGGGGTTGACCTGGTCGCCATCCAGCAGCTGCTGGGTCATTGGACGGTGAGCTCGACGATGCGCTACGTGCGCCCGTCAACGACATTCATCGAGGACGCCTACCGTCGTGCGGTCGCCTCCACCCTGGCCGAACTGAGCGAAGAGGACGGCACCGCATGAAGATTCGATGGAAACTGCGCATGGCGGCCGCGCAACGCGAGGTGTGGACGGGCACCGAACTGCGGCGGCTGCTGGCCGAAAAAGCGGGCCTGGAGATCTCGGCGGCGTCGGTCTCGGCGCTGCTGACCAAGGAACCCAGCCAGGTCAAACTCTCGACCTTGATCGCCTTGTGCACCGCACTGGAATGCACCCCCAACGACCTCTTCGAGATCGACACGACTCCGGCCCAACAGCCGATCTCACCGCCGGCGGCGAAAGCGCCGACGAAGACGGTCAATAGCCGGGGCCGATCAATGCCACCGATGTAACCCCATCGTTTGACGTGAAAGTGGCTGACTACGTTGGGGAAACGACAACGAGACTGCGCACACTGCGGAGCACCGGTGGGCATCATCGGTCGCGATCTGTGTTGCCGCTGCATCAGCCGCGAGAAGGAACGTGCCGCCAAGCAGCCGTGCCCGCAGTGTGGTTCCGACCGAGTGCTCACCGCGGCCGGTTGCTGCATCGCGTGTTCACGGCGCTGCACCGAGTGCGGCCAGAAGCTGCGCACCGCTACCGCCACGCTGTGCAAGACATGCCGTCGGCGAGCCGAAATCCGTGCCGATCTGCAACCGTGTCCGCGCTGCAGCAGACCGGGGCACATCAAGGCCACGACCGGCTGGTGTGGACCGTGCTCGCGTCCCCGCCCCCCGAAGGATCCCCCGCGCATCTGCTCGTCCTGCGGAGCGCTTCGCCGCCACCGTGCGCGTGGGATGTGTTCACGCTGCCTGCAGCGTGACCCTAGCCGCGCCTATATCGCCGGAGACAATCTCGCCAGCCGCCTGGGCGACCCGCCGGAGTGGTTGGCGGGCTTCGTCGTTCACCTGGCCGGGGCGTACTCGCCTGCACGGGCGACCACGATCCTGACCGAACTGGGTCGCCTACTCGCCGACGAGCACTCCAACCATCCGCAATCGGTCCTCGATCGCGCCCGCCGGCCCGGGCGGTCGATGGGGCCGCTGGCCCGATCCCTGCAGGTTTTCTTCATTGAGCAGCGACTCGCCCTGCCGACCGACCATGCCGAACACCGTGCCGCAGGACGACGTCATCGCCGTATCGAAGCGATACCAGCGTCCCTACGGCCCGCCGTGCGCAGCTACGAGTCGCATCTGTTGAACTGCCGCACCCGTGCCCGACGTGCCGGCACACGGCCACGTAGCGATCACACCATCGAGTCAGCGCTGTCAACCATCCGCGACTTCGCCAACTTCATCAATACGATTCGCAATAAAAAGGATTGGGCAACAGTCGACATCAGCGACGTCGAGGCTTTCCTGCCCACCTCCCCGGGCAACCAGCCCCACAACCTCACCGTCTTGCGTCAATTCTTCCGGTTCGCACGCCGTCAACACACCATCCTCATCGATCCCACCGCCGGGCTGAAACGGCAGCAGAACAAAGGATTTCGAGGAACAACACTCACTCGTCATCAACAGCGCGAACTATTCCAGCGCTGGACGACCGGCCCTGACGTGCACCCCCACGAAGCCGTTGTCGGCCTCCTGGCCCTACTGCACGGCGCATCCCGTCAGGAAGTCCGGCTCATGACCTGCGATGACATCGACGACAATCTGCGCACCCTCCGCCTCGGCGCCCGACCACACCCCGTGCCGGTCGACCCCGCCACCTGGCACGCACTCCGACGCTGCCTGACCCATCGTGCCGAGTGGCCAACGGCCAATCCCCACGTCATCGTCACCAAAGGCACCAAAGCCGGCCGAGCCCCGGCCTCCACCGCCTACCTCAGCCACGTCCTCGATCCCTGCGGCTACCCACCCCAAACAATCCGCAACACCCGACTGCTCGATCTCGTCAACACCATGGACGCAAAACTCGTCGCCGCCGCTTTCGGGATGACTCCGGAGGCCACCATGATCTACCTCGCCGACCGCATCGACGACACCCGACTTCCGAACTCCGACCGCGAATCACACAAGTTCGTCTGAACATGTGCGCTTTG
>JAHBAP020000343.1 GCA_018500005.2 Mycobacterium sp.
CGCCCCCAGGCGGCCGCCCCAGATCCTCACACTTCGAGCCGGTTCCTACGTTCAAATATGTCTCAGCCGTGGATGTCCCCGGACGAGATCGCCTCGCCCGCCGTCAGCGACGAGCAGTTGCCCACGGCCGCTGAAAAACTGGCGGCCGAAATTCGCGATTCGGAGACCCCAAAGCGGGGTCGGATGAAGGCACTTGCCGTGACGGCGATGACCTCGATTGCCACCGCGACGGACAAGCGGCAATCCCTTTGCTGTCGTAGACACCCCCACCCCCAACAACGGCTACCTGCTGACCTGTCAGCCGGCTGGGTTGATGCAGGTGAACGGCATCAACTCCGGCTGTTTGCCCTGCTCAGCCCAACATCGCACACTTAACCTCCCGCAGCGTCGCCGAGCCGCTGTATAAAGTTCGGTTCGGGTTCGGTCGCGTGACCGGCGCAAACCTAGGGGTAGACACAGTTGATCACTGGGGAGTTGAAGAGCAAGGTCGACCGAGTTTGGGATGCCTTCTGGTCCGGGGGTATCTCCAATCCACTCGAGGTTATCGAGCAGATCACCTATCTGCTTTTCATCCGCCGGCTCGACGATCTGGACACCCTCGCTGAGCAGAAGGCGCGCCGCACCGGCAGGCCGGAGCCCCTGCGCTTCAGCCCAGATCGGCAGGAGCTGCGATGGTCGGTGTTCAAGAACGATGAGCCCGGCCAGATGTTCGAGGTCGTCGACACGAAGGTTTTCCCGTTCCTCCGCACCCTCGGCGGGGACGGGTCGACCTACGGCGAACATATGAAGGATGCCCGCTTCACCATCCCAACCCCGCAGCTGCTGTCCCGTGTGGTGGACATGCTTGACGACATCCCGATGGAGGACCGCGACACCACCGGCGACCTGTATGAGTACCTGCTGGCTAAGATCGCCAGCGCCGGGGTCAACGGCCAGTTCCGCACTCCGCGGCACATCATCAAGCTGATGGTGGCGATGGTCGACCCGCAGCCCACGGACGAAATCGCGGACCCCGCCGCGGGTACGGCGGGGTTCCTTGTCGCCGCCGCGGAGCATCTGCGCGAGCAGTACCCCAGCGTGCTCACCGACGCCGCGCAGCGGAAGCACTTCCACCACAGCATGTTCCACGGCTACGACTTCGACTCCACCATGCTGCGCATCGGCAGCATGAACATGCTCATGCACGGCATCGAGGCACCCGACATCCGACGCCGCGACTCGCTGTCGGAGGGGGCAAGCGAGGACGCCGAGAAGTACACGCTGATCCTCGCCAACCCGCCGTTCGCCGGCTCACTCGACGCGGAGTCGGTGGCAAAGGATCTGCAGCGGGTGGTCAAGACTCGGAAGACAGAGCTGCTGTTCCTGGCCTTGTTCCTCAAGCTCCTCAAGCCCGGCGGACGCGCGGCGGTCGTCGTCCCCGACGGCATCCTGTTCGGATCCTCCACCGCGCACAAGGAACTACGGCGCATCCTCGTCGAGGACCAGAAGCTCGACGGCATCGTGAAGCTGCCGTCCGGTGTGTTCAAGCCCTACGCCGGGGTGTCCACCGCGATCCTGCTGTTCACCAAGACCAACTCCGGCGGCACCGACGACGTCTGGTTCTACGACCTCCAGGCCGAAGGCTTCTCCCTGGACGACAAGCGAAACCCCATCGAGGCCAACGACATCCCCGACGTGCTGGCCCGGTGGAAGGAACGCAACAGGGCCGAGCGCGACCGCGTCCGCACCGAGCAGTCGTTCTGCGTCCCCAAAGCGGAGATCGCCGCGCAGGGCTACGACTTGTCGCTGAACCGCTACAAGGAACTCGTCTACAACGACGTGGAGCACCGGCCGCCGCTAGAGATCATCGCCGACATCGAGAAGCTCGAAGGCGAGATAGCGGCGGAGTTGGCGGAGTTGAAGGCGATGCTGTCGTGATTTGGCCGACAGTCCCGTTGGGTGAATGCGGTGAGGTCCAGGGCGGCTTGCAAGTGAGCCGCAAGCGGCAGTCCCTGCCGATCCAACGACCCTATCTGCGAGTGGCCAACGTCTACCGCGACAGACTTGACTTGAGCGAAGTCAAAACGATTCAGACGACGGAACTAGAAGCAACGAGAACCCGGTTACAGCAAGGCGACCTCCTCTTTGTGGAAGGTCACGCCAATCCAAACGAAGTCGGCCGAGTCGCCGTCTGGGATGGCTCAATTGCTGATTGCCTTCACCAGAACCACCTGATCCGTGTCCGCTTAAATCCCGGCGTGCTGCTGCCGGCCTTTGCAGTGAAATGGTTCAATTCTCCCTCCGGCGCAAGACATTTTCGTCGCGCAGGCAATACAACATCGGGCCTGAATACCATCAGCGCTAGCACTGTTCGATCAGCACCGACTCCTTTACCTTCGATCGCCGAGCAGCGGCGGATCGCCACGGTCCTCGACCGCGCGCAGGACTTGCGTACCAAGCAGGCTCAAGTCATCAACAACCTTGATTGCCTACCTGAGGCCATCTTCCTCGACATGTTCGGCGATCCCGAGGATGCGGTCGCCTCAGGTGCGACCGTACGATTCGGCGAAGTCGCCGATCTTCAAGGAGGACGAAACCTCGTCGCCGACGATCAGGATGCTGCCTCGCCATTCCGAGTTCTGAAGATCAGCGCGGTGACCTCCGGTCAATTCAAGCCAGGAGAGTCGAAAGCACTCCCAGCGGATTACATCCCACCTGAAGACCACCTTGTACGCCGGGGCGATCTGCTCATCAGCCGTGCGAATACGGCCGAATTGGTCGGCGCTGTCGCCTACGTCGAAGACGCTTCAGCCGATTTAGTTCTGCCCGACAAGATATGGCGCTTCGTCTGGCGCGATCCGCAAAGTGTCCCCGTCTACTACCGGACACTATTCCGGACGCTATCCGTGAGGCGGCGGATGAGTCAGCTTGCCAGCGGAACAGGCGGGCCCGTAGAAAAAATCCCAAAGGCCAAGCTGGTTTCGGTCGGGCTAACCCAGGGGGGTGTTGGAGAAAAAAGCGAG
>JAHBAP020000498.1 GCA_018500005.2 Mycobacterium sp.
ACGCTGCCCGGCCGCTCCTCGCCGGGAACGCCCAGGGCGCCGTCGGACTGGGTGCCCACCGCGTAGACCACGGCGTCGTAGCGCGCCGCCAAGTCGTCGGCCGACACGTCGCGGCCCACCGCAATGTTGCCGAAGAAACGGAACCGCGGGTCAGCTCCGGTTTTCTCGAATGTGCGGCTGATCGACTTGATCTTCGGGTGATCAGGGGCGACCCCGGAACGCACCAAACCCCAAGGGGTCGGAAGCATTTCGAGCATGTCGATGTGGACGTCGGGGCCGCCTTCGGCGACCGAGGAATCAGCGAAGCGCAGAAGTGACGCGGCCGCGAAATAGCCTGACGGGCCGGCGCCGACGACTGCGACGTAGTAAGGACGCATCCTGGGATGGTAATCACCGGGTCCGCCCCGCCGGTAACGTGAGACCCCGTGGACGTGGATCGGCAGTCGGAGCTCGCGGCGCTGGACGCCACCCTGACGACGGTGGAGCGGGTGCTCGACATCGATGCGCTCAAGGGCAAGATCGAGAAACTCGAGCACGAGGCATCCGACCCCAGCCTGTGGGATGACCAGAGCAACGCCCAGAAGGTCACCAGTGATCTGTCTCACGCGCAGAACGAACTGCGCCGGGTGGAGGGCCTGCGCAGCCGACTGGAGGACCTGCCGGTGCTCTACGAGTTGGCCGCCGAAGAGGGTGGGCCCGACGAGGTCGCCGAAGCGGACGCCGAACTGAAGTCCCTGCAGGAGGACATCGAGGCCCTCGAGGTCCGCACCCTGCTGTCCGGGGAGTACGACGAGCGGGAAGCCCTGGTCAACATCCGCTCCGGCGCCGGCGGAGTGGATGCCGCCGACTGGGCCGAGATGCTGATGCGGATGTACATCAGGTGGGCTGAGCAACACGACTATCCCGTTGAGGTCTTCGACACGTCCTACGCAGAAGAAGCCGGCATCAAGAGCGCCACTTTCGCGGTGCATGCGCCGTTCGCCTACGGCACCCTCTCCGTCGAGCAGGGCACCCACCGCCTGGTGCGGATCAGCCCGTTCGACAACCAAAGCCGCAGGCAGACCTCCTTCGCAGAGGTCGAGGTGCTGCCCGTCGTGGAGACCACCGACCACATCGAGATCCCCGAAACCGATCTGCGGGTGGACGTCTACCGGTCCAGTGGGCCCGGCGGGCAGTCGGTCAACACCACCGACTCGGCGGTTCGACTGACTCACATCCCGACCGGTATCGTGGTGACCTGCCAGAACGAGAAATCGCAACTGCAGAACAAGGTTTCTGCCATGCGGGTGCTCCAGGCGAAACTGCTGGAACGTAAGCGGCAGGAAGAACGTGCCGAGCTCGACGCCCTCAAAGGCGACGGCGGCAAGTCATGGGGCAACCAGATGCGGTCCTACGTTCTGCACCCCTACCAGATGGTCAAGGATCTGCGAACCGAGTACGAGGTCGGCAATCCCGCGGCCGTGCTGGACGGGGACATCGACGGGTTCCTGGAAGCGGGTATCCGTTGGCGCAACAGACGAGACGACGAAGACTGACTTTTAACGATTGATACTGGGCTGAGACTGACACCGTGACTGAGTTTGTAGCTTTTCCGCTGGCCGAGCGCTGGCATAACTTCTGGCACGGCCAGGTCGGCGAATGGATCCTCACCCGCGGCCTGAAGATTGCTCTACTGCTGATCGGCGGGCTGCTCGGGGCACGGTTCATCAGCTGGCTGGCCGGGCGGATCAGTCGGCGTATCGACAACGATTTCCGCCAGAGCGACGCATTGGTCCGCTCGGAGAGCGCCAAACACCGCCAGGCAGTGGCCTCGGTGACCTCCTACGTCGCCATCGCCCTGCTGGGCATCATGGTCTTCGTTCAGATCACGGCCCTTCTGCAGGTGCCGGTGAGTTCGCTGGTGGCGCCTGCGGCCGTGATCGGTGCGGCCCTGGGCTTCGGCGCGCAGCGGGTGGTCCAGGACCTGCTGTCCGGATTTTTCATCATCACCGAGAAGCAGTACGGCTTCGGCGACCTGGTGGATCTGACCCTGGGTTCAAGCAACTCCGCGCTGGGCACCGTGGTGGACGTCACGCTGCGGGTCACGAAGTTGCGCACCCCTGACGGCGAGATGTACACCATCCCCAACGGCCAGATCATGAAGACGCTCAACCTTTCCAAGGACTGGGCGAGGGCCGTGATCGACATCCCGGTACCCACCTCCGCGAATCTGAACAAGGTCAACGAACTACTGCACGAGGTGTGCGACAGGGCCGAGCAGGATCCGATGCTCAAGGACCTGCTACTGGACAAGCCGCAGCTGATGGGCGTGGAAAGCATCGAATTGGACACCGTGAACCTGCGGATGGTGGCAAGAACCCTGCCGGGCAAGCAGTTCGAGGTCGGACGCCAGCTGCGACTGCTCGTGGTCGCGGCGCTGGCCCGGGCCGGGATCGTCACCAAGGCCGAGGCCACCACGATGCCGCAGCCGGTGGTGCAGCGATGAAGACGGGCGCTCCCAGGGAAGGCCGGGGCTGGCCCAGCTACCTGCTGGGCGGACGTTTGCGAACGAGCACCGCGGCCCTGCTGATTGCCTTCTTCGCGCTCTGGTGGCTCTACGAGACCTACGTGCCGAACCAGCAGCCCGCGCAGGTGCCGGCCAGTGAAGTCGTCCCTCCCGGGTTCATCCCGGATCCGGACTACACCTGGGCGCCGCGCACCGATGTGCAACGACACGACCCGACGACAACCACGACGACCTCGACCACCACGTCGACGACGCCCACCACCCCCACCACCTCCGTGACCGTCACGCCGACCCCGTCGAGCACGGCGGCCGAACCGGGCGGCCCGACCCCGCCGCCCGCGCCCCGCCCGTCCCCGACCGAGCCGGCCGGACCCCCGCCGGCTGCTGAAACGGCCCCGACGCAGACGCCTGCCGGAGGGGGAGGCGCATCGGCTCCGGTGCCGCCACCGCAGTAGCGGTAGCTGCCCGGGCTACACTGGCGTGCCGTGATGATCACCCTCGACCATGTCCCCAAGCAGTACAAGGCGTCCACCCGCCCTGCGTTGGACAATGTCAGCCTCAAGATCGACAAGGGTGAATTCGTCTTCCTGATCGGCCCGTCGGGGTCGGGCAAGTCCACCTTCATCAGCCTGCTGCTGGCAGAGGAGACACCGACCTCCGGTGACATTCAGGTGTCGAAGTTCCA
>JAHBAP020000040.1 GCA_018500005.2 Mycobacterium sp.
AGATGTGTATAAGAGACAGGTCTTCCCGCCCCCGGACCCCGCCGCACAAGCGGAACGTCAACACCGTCTTCCAGCACTACGCGCTGTTCCCGCATATGACGGTGTGGGACAACGTCGCCTACGGGCCGCGCAGCAGGAAGAAGGACAAGTCCGCGATCAAGAAGAGTGTCGACGAGATGCTCGACGTGGTGCGACTCACCGACTTCGCCCTGCGCAAGCCCTCCCAACTCTCCGGCGGCCAGCAACAGCGGGTGGCGCTGGCCCGTGCATTGGTGAACTATCCCAGCGCTCTGCTGCTCGACGAACCGCTCGGGGCGTTGGACCTCAAACTGCGCCATGTCATGCAATTCGAACTCAAGCGCATCCAGCGTGAGGTCGGGATCACCTTCGTCTACGTGACCCACGACCAGGAGGAAGCGCTGACGATGAGTGACCGGATCGCGGTCATGAACGTCGGCAACGTCGAACAGATCGGTACCCCCACCGAGATCTACGACCGGCCCGCGAGCGTGTTCGTGGCCGGATTCATCGGTCAGGCAAACCTCTGGCACGGGCGACAGACCGGACGGGCCAACCGGGATTACGTCGAGGTCGACATCCTCGGCTCCACCCTGAAGGCGCGACCCGGCGATACCAACATCGAGAACGGCGGCAAGGCCACCATCATGGTTCGCCCCGAGCGGGTGCGGGTGTCGATGGGTCAACCCGTCGGTGACGTCTCGGCGGTCCCGGCCAAGGTCGTGGACCTGACCTTCCAGGGGCCGCTGTTACGGCTGTCGCTGGAGGCCGCGGACGGCTCCGCCATCGTCGCCCATGTCGGCCCCGAACAGGATCTGCCGATGCTTCGGCCGGGTGACGACGTCTACGCCGGCTGGGTTCCGGACGCAGCGCTGGTCCTGCCGGCCGGCGACATCCCAACCCCCGAAGACCTCGAGGAGATGCCCGCCGACTCCTCGCCAACCGCTTGACCGACCAAAGGTGCACCGACCCGAGATGCATCGTCCCGAGATGAAAGGCACTTCCATGGCAGAGATCGATCCCCGCGTGCTCGCCCAAATGGCCTCCCGCCGGCGGTTCATCGGTGGTGGTGCCGCCGCGGCGGCAGCCGTCATCCTCGGCCCGTCGTTCCTGGCGGCCTGTAGTTCGGAAAACAAGTCGGCAACCGGATCGGGGTCGGACAAGCCGCAGGCTCCGGCTGATGACGGCGGCCCGGCGTCGGGCAAGCTGCGGGTCTCCAACTGGCCGCTGTACATGGCCGACGGCTTCGTCGCAGCCTTCCAGACTGCCACCGGTCTGACTGTGGACTACAAGGAGGACTTCAACGACAACGAGGAGTGGTTCGCCAAGAACAAGGAGCCGTTGAGCCGTCGGCAGGACATCGGAGCCGACCTGGTGGTGCCCTCGGAGTTCATGGCTTCCCGGCTCATCAGCCTGGGCTGGCTCAACCCGATCAGCGACACGCGCTGGACCAACAAGAAGAACCTGCGCGCCGATCTGGCGGACACGAAGGCCGACCCGAGCCGTAAGTACACCGCGCCGTACATGTCGGGAATGGTGGGCATTGCCTACAACCGGGCCGCCACCGGTCGTGATCTGACCAAGATCGACGACATGTGGGATCCCGCTTTCAAGGGCAAGGTCAGCCTGCTCTCCGATATGCGCGACGGCTTGGGCATGTTCCTGATGTCGCAGGGGCACTCACCGGAGGATCCGACGGTGGAAACCATCCAGAAGGCGGTCGACGTCATCAAGGAGCAGAAGGACAAGGGCCAGATCCGCCGCTTCACCGGCAACGACTATGCCGACGATCTCGCGGCCGGCAACATCATTGCCGCGCAAGCGTATTCGGGTGACGTGGTGCAGTTGCAAAAAGACAACCCTGACCTGAAGTTCGTCATCCCGGAGACCGGTTCGAGCACCTTCGTGGACACCATGGTGATTCCCTACACCACCCAGAACCAGAAGGCCGCCGAGGAGTGGATCAACTACATCTACGACCGGGCCAACTACGCCAAGCTGATCGACGCCACTCGCTATGTGCCGGTGCTCTCGGATATGACCGACGCGCTGAACAAGGTCAATCCGGAACTGGCCAGCAACCCGCTGATCAACCCCCCGAAGGAGACGCTGGACAAGTTGAAGGCGTGGGCCCCGCTGACCGACGAGCAGACCCAGGAGTTCAACAAGGCCTACGCCGCGGTCACCGGTGGCTAGCCGGATGAGGCTGCTCTGATGGCCGGCGTCGCCAGCAGTAACCGCCAGCGCAGCAGGATCGCGCCCTACCTGATGATCCTGCCCGCGCTGGCCTATCTGGGCGTGTTCTACGTTGTGCCGTTCGTCTCGCTGTTCCGCACCTCGCTGTCGACGATGGGTGGGTCGATCTACCTACCGAAGCTGACCTTCGGCTGGGAGTGGGCCAACTACGGTCGGGCGTTGACCGAGTACTCCGACCAGATCCTGCGGTCCTTCGGGTATGCGCTGTCGGCTACCGTCCTGTGCCTGTTGCTGGCCTTCCCGCTGGCGTACGTGATCGCCTTCAAGGCCGGCCGGTTCAAGAATCTGCTTCTGGGCCTTGTGATCCTGCCGTTCTTCGTGACGTTCCTGATCCGCACCATCGCGTGGAAGACGATTCTGGCCGACGACGGTTGGGTGGTCGACGCGCTCGGAGCGATAGGCCTGTTACCCAGCGAGGGGCGGCTGCTTTCGACCAGTTGGGCGGTGATCGGCGGCCTGACCTACAACTGGATCATCTTCATGATTCTGCCGTTGTACGTCGCGCTGGAGAAGATCGACCCGCGCCTTCTGGAGGCATCCCGCGATTTGTACGGCACCAACCGACGGATGTTCGGCAAGATCATCCTGCCGCTGGCGATGCCCGGCGTGCTGGCCGGCAGCCTGCTGGTGTTCATCCCGGCGGTGGGCGACTTCATCAACGCCGACTACCTCGGCAGCACCCGAACGACGATGATCGGCAACGTCATTCAGAAGCAGTTCCTGGTGGTCAAGGACTATCCGGTGGCTGCGGCCCTGAGCTTCGTGCTGATGGCGTTGATCTTGGTGGGCGTGCTGCTCTACACCTGTCTCTTATACACATCT
>JAHBAP020000179.1 GCA_018500005.2 Mycobacterium sp.
GACTGGGAGGGCGGCGGCGCCCCGGCGGACTGGCCGACGGGCGGCTGTTGCGCCGATGGCGCGAGCAACGTCCCCTGACAGCGGGGGCACCACGCTCGCTGGCGGTCCCGCACGTTCCATCGTGTCCCGCAACGGGAGCACACCTGAATCACGCCGACCAGCCTAGCGAGGCCCCGGTCACTCCCCATGAGCCGACACATTATGGCACTGAGTGCCGCCCTTGAAGCCCCTGCCCTGCAGCAATGTCGGCCTATCCACAATTTCCACAGGTTTATCCACATCCGCTGGTTCATTCCGCGGTAACTCCATGCACCGTGGACACCTCGTCGCCGAACCGACTGTGGATAACGAGCCGGTAACGGCCGTGGAACGTGGATCGTGCAGATCGTCGGATAGCGAAATCGGTTGGCCGGCTAACAGGCCGCCACCAGGTTCCGACTCGCCGTACGACACGCCGATCGACGGGCCAGGGCAAGGACGCGCGTTTTTGAAAACGCGCTTGGCCAATGGTTATGCTCAGAACTCACTTGTGACACATTTCACTTGAGGCGCCGGGAGGGGATGCCGCGATGACGCCGCCGTTCGACTCGCGACGAGCGCCTCAGGTATCGCCCTGGTCGGATCTGGCATCCAACCGCTCTTACCAGGTCGCGGCGATTCGCGCAGCGATCATCTCTCTGGTACTGCTGGTCGCTCTCGCCAGCCTCGTCCTGTTCTGAAACCGCCTGCACCCGCCTGAAACCCGACTGCACCGACGGATCGTGTCGGCGATTCTTGCGGTGCCCCGCGTCAATAGAGCAATGTCATAGGAGAGCAGTGCTGAAGGTGCTTGCATCCTTCGAACCCCGAACCGAAGAAAAATGAGGAAGGAATCACGTGGCTGAGTACACCTTGCCGGAACTGGACTGGGACTACGGCGCCCTGGAGCCGCATATCTCAGGACAGATCAACGAACTTCACCACAGCAAGCACCACGCCGCCTACGTCGCCGGCGCCAACGCTGCCGTGGCCAAGCTTGAGGAGGCCCGCGCCAACGACGACCACGGGGCAATCTTCCTCAACGAGAAGAACCTCGCCTTTCATCTCGGCGGACACGTCAATCACTCGATCTGGTGGAAGAACCTGTCCCCCAACGGCGGTGACAAGCCCACCGGCGATCTGGCTGCCGCCATCGACGACGCATTCGGCTCGTTCGACAAGTTCCGCGCCCAGTTCACCGCGGCCGCCAATGGTCTGCAGGGCTCCGGCTGGGCGGTTCTGGGCTACGACAGCCTCGGCGACAAGCTGCTCACCTTCCAGTTGTACGACCAGCAGGCCAACGTGCCGCTGGGCATCATTCCGCTGCTTCAGGTCGACATGTGGGAGCACGCCTTCTACCTTCAGTACAAGAACGTCAAAGCCGACTACGTAAAGGCGTTCTGGAACGTGGTGAATTGGGAAGACGTCCAAAACCGTTATGCCGCTGCGACTTCGAAGACCAAGGGTTTGATCTTCGGCTGATGTACCGGTTCAAGAGGGGCGTCGCGCTAACGCGCGGCGCCCCTTTCCGATTTTTAGCACTCTGGTCCTATTGTCTGCCAGCCGGGGAATACCTCATGCTGTTGCGTCAACAGAACCGGAGGCGAAGATGGACAATTCAGGCCGTCCCATCGAGATCGCTCCCTTCCATGCCCGTGGTTCGCTGAAGGGGTTCGTGGTGTCCGGGCGATGGCCCGATTCGACCAAGGAGTGGGCTCAACTCCTGATCATCGCGGTTCGGGTTGCATCACTTCCCGGTCTGCTGTCCACAACGACGATTTTCGGCGTCCGCGAAGAGTTGCCCGACAAGCCCCAGCCCGGCACCGTCGGTCTGGTCCTGGCCGAGGGCACAGTGGTCGGCGAGTCCGCCATACCGCCCGGCCACTTCGCCAACCGCCAGCCGCCGGCGTTGATGATGCTGCACCCACCGTCCGAGACGACTCCGTCGCTTCCGGAGTGCTCCGGCGCAGCTTCGGGTTGCGTGCTGTTGCCGGGACTGCCGCACCTGGGACTCGAACACCGCGCGGCGTGGGTGGAGGCGGAGGCAGACGGCACCGTCACCAACATGGTCAGCAGAGTGGGCGTGGACCCGATCAGCCACCCCGACACCGCCATTCTGGCGATGCTGCTCGCCGCCTGACTCGGCGCCGTAACAATAAATAGCCTGAAGTTTGGCTGAGTATTAGCTGAGGATCCAGCAAATTGGCTGGAAAACACTCTCTCGCAATACAGCGGTTGCCAGCGATCCCGCTTACGACGGTCCAGAATAGGTTCGGTCGACACCCCGGCTAACGGCGAAAACCCGACTGCAAGTTTGATAAAACCCCAATATTCATTGCATTTGGGCGTTTCACCTGGGGTTGTCGCAACGCCGTCAGGTTTGCCGCCAAATGGGCGGCGATTGAAATCAGTCCGCTATGGGAGTTTGCAGTTGGCCCTTTGGCGCAAACCGTTGTACATTTGGCAGCAAATACGTCTGAGGCTTGTGAAGGCTCTGAATCTCACGCACGGAGGTCACGGGATGAGTACGACGTTCGCCGCACGGCTGAACCGGTTGTTCGACACGGTCTACCCGCCGGGTCGTGGGCCGCACACGTCAGCCGAGGTGATCGCCGCTCTCAAGACCGAGGGCATCACGATGTCGGCTCCCTACCTGTCGCAGTTGCGGTCCGGCAACCGCACCAACCCCTCCTCGGCGACCATGGCGGCGCTTGCCAACTTCTTCCGAATCAAGCCCGAGTACTTCACCGACGACGAGTACTACGAGAAACTCGACAGGGAACTGACCTGGCTCGCCAACATGCGCGATGAGGGCGTGCGTCGGATCGCCTCGCGGACGGTGGGGCTGTCCCCCGAAGCTCAGCAGGACGTCGTAGCGAAGGTCGACGAGCTTCGGCGACGCGAGCAACTCGACGCCTGATAGTTCGGCCGGACTCAGCCAGCACCCGAGAGGGTGCGGTACTGCCGGGCGATTTCCAGAATCCAGTCGCGGTCCGACCAATCGCTCGGCTGGCTGAGCCAACTGCGGCCCGGAAAGGTAGCCGCCGATTCGGCCCGTCCTGACTTGATCCACTTCGCCACGGCGTGCGCTCGTTCGATCGGGGTGACTCCGGCAGGCACTTCACCGTCGGATTCCTGCTGGGCCAGCACGCTTTCCAGGTACAGCGCGTCGGAGATCAGCGACAGTCGTTCGGCGACCCGGAACACCAGCGGTCCACGCGGCCGCACACCGATTCCAATCTGGGGATGCCGGCGTTCCATGTCCAGCCGCAGCGGTTCGATCAAGTGCAATTCGCGGCGGGCCCCGATCCAGTCCTCGACGGTGGGCAGCAGCGCGCCGGCCGCGACGATCGCCATGGCGCACAGCAGCATGGTGACCGCGGTGCTGACGACAACCAACTGGCTGCCGCCGGCACCTCGGCCCAGCCCTTTGGTCAGGACGAAGGCGCTGGCTCCCACGATCAAGGTGATTCCCGCGGTGAACAGCAGCAGTGCGCGCCCCCGACGGCTCGCGCTGGACAACCGCATGCCCACCCAGGACACCACAGTCAGGGCCAGCAGCACGTACAGCAGTGGGACCAGCCAGTCGAGTGCCTCGGTGGGCAGTCCGAGGTGGTGGGCGAGGTACTCCTCGGGTGCCATCTCCGGTTCGCGGCCGTCGGCGAGGAACAACACCAGGGTGAGCGCCGCGATGAGTGCGGCCAGCAGGTACTGGATCCACGCCAGCCGTCGGGTGGTCTCCGGCCGGCGGGTCGAGGCGACCGAGGTGATCATCACGCAACTCCCCGCCGCAGAGGCCACCAGCGCCACCTGACTCAGTGCAACTGAGATGTTCGGCCAATGCACCGCAGCATTGACCAGCAGGGTCAACGGGGGCCAGTTCAGTGCGGCGACGACGGCCAGTCCGCCCAGCGCCACGATCATCGCGCTGCTGACGACCGACTGCTGATTGACCAAGGCCCAGCCGATCCGCAACCCTGTCGCCATCCCCAGCAGCCCAGCGATGATCCAAACGATCAACCAAACGCCTCACCGAGGCGGACCTGGACGATTGAGGACCGGTCGCTGCGCAGTCGCCCCAGCCGGTAGAGCAACAGCGCGGCGAAGTCCTCGGCCTGCTGCTCAACATCCTCCCCACCGGGTCCCATGCACCCGGTGCGCTGATTGAGCATGTAACCGATCAGGTCGTCACTGGCCACCTCGGCGTTCTCCCGGGCCAGTTCGGTGACCGGAGTGCCGTCGTGGCCGAGAACCAGATGGCCCAGTTCATGCGCCAGCGTCCGATCCACCGCCGGCAGTCCGTCCTGGATCAGGACCTCGTCGTGATCGGTGTACTGGCGCCACTGACCAGAACCTCCGGGCGGCAGTTCGGCGGTCGTCACTTGAATGGGCCGCCCCGGGTGGCCGCCGACCGCCATGACCAGAGCGGCCAGGGACACTTCCCCCCTCCGCGGCGCCAGCGCGAGGACATCGTTTACGGCGCGAGTTACCCGGCGATCAGCACTCATTGGAGGAACCGTGCCGCTCCGGCAGCCCGCAACACATAGCCCGCTTTTGCCTGCCGGTAACCCAACAACCCACCGAGAACCGTCATCCCGGCGAGCGCCGCCAGACCCGGCAACGCCGTCGAGACGAGATGCCCCAAGTCGGCGTTGCGGAGTTCGTCCGGGTAGCCCAGCTGCGGCAGTCCCGCCGATTCGGGTGGTGTCTGAGGC
>JAHBAP020000294.1 GCA_018500005.2 Mycobacterium sp.
CCCCGGAGTCGGTCCGCAGATTGTGCTGGGAATGGCAGGGCGGAACCGAGGCATCCGCGGCGGCGGTGGACGACTTCCTGCGCGCCGCCGGGGCGCGAGCCTGGCAGCGTGAACTGGTGGTGCCGGTGCTGACCCCGGCGATGACGCCGCCGAGCGCCTAGTCGATCTGCTCGGCGACCGATTCGTCGAGGGCGCCCAGTGCGGCCACCCAGCCGGTGACCTGGCGGGCGATGTGTTGTTCGGTGATCCCGATTTCGTGCAGGACCTCGTTACGGGAGGCATGGTCCCGGAAGCGTTGCGGCACGGCGACATCGCGGCACGGCACGTCGATGTCCTTGGCACGCAGGGCCGCCGACACCGCCGAGCCGACACCGCCGTGGCCGCCGTTGTCCTCGATGGTCACCACGAGTTTGTGCGCCTCTGCCAGTGCGCCCAGCGCCTTGGGCACCGGCAGGACCCACCGCGGATCAACCACCGTCACACCGATGCCCTGCTTACGCAGCCGGTCGGCAACCTTGAGTGCCATCGCGGCGAACGGACCGATCCCGACCAACAGGACATCCTCGCCGAGGCCCGATGACGGCCGGGTCAGGACATCCACGCCGCCGATCCGCTCCAGCGCCGGAATATCCTCACCCACTTCACCTTTCGGGAAGCGGATCGCCGTCGGGCCATCACTGATCTCCAGCGCCTCACCGAGCTCCTCCCGCAACCGGGCGCCGTCGCGCGGGGCGGCGACCCGCATGCCGGGCACGATATCGAGGACCGACAGATCCCACATGCCGTTGTGGCTGGCACCGTCGTTGCCGGTGATGCCGGCGCGGTCCAGCACCAGGGTGACCGGCAGCTTGTGCAGGGCGACATCCATCAGGACCTGGTCGAAGGCCCGGTTGAGGAACGTCGAGTAGATCGCGACCACCGGGTGCAGGCCGCCCATCGCGAGTCCGGCCGCCGAGGTCACCGCGTGCTGCTCGGCGATGCCGACGTCGAAGAGACGGTCGGGGAAGCGCTCCCCGAAAGCGGCCAGGCCGGTCGGACCGGGCATTGCGGCGGTGATGGCCACGATGTCGCGCCGGGCGGTGGCGTGGGCGATCAACGCATCGGAGAACACCGAAGTCCAGCCCGGCGCCGCGATCTTGGTGGCAAGACCGGTCTTGGGGTCTATCACACCGCAGGCATGCATCTGCTCGGCTTCGTCGTTCTCCGCCGGCGCATAGCCCATGCCCTTGCGGGTCACCACGTGCACGATGACCGGCCGGTTATAGCCCCGGGCATGGCGCAACGCGCTTTCCACCGCGTGCTCGTCGTGGCCGTCGATCGGGCCGACGTATTTCAGGCCCAGGTCGCTGAACATGGTCTGTGGGGAGACCGCGTCCTTGATGCCCGCCTTGACGCTGTGCATGGCCTGAAAGCACACCTCGCCGATCAGTGGGATGGCCCGCACGGCGCTGCGGCCGCGTTCCAGCATCCGCTCGTAGGCGGGCTGCAGGCGCAGCCCGGCCAGATGCTCGGCCAGACCACCGATGGTTGGTGCGTAGCTACGGCCGTTGTCATTGACGACGATGACGACCGGACGCTTGGACGCGGCGATGTTGTTCAGCGCCTCCCAGCACATGCCACCGGTCAACGCTCCGTCACCGACGACAGCCACCACGTGGCGGTTGCGCTGGCCGGTCAGTTCGAAGGCCTTGGCCAGTCCGTCGGCGTAGGACAGGGCCGAGGAGGCGTGGCTGGACTCCACCCAGTCATGGTCGCTCTCCACGCGCGACGGATAGCCGGACAGCCCGCCCTTGGATCGCAGGGTGTCGAAGTCACCGCCGCGGCCGGTCAATATCTTGTGCACGTAGGCCTGGTGGCCGGTGTCGAAGACGATCGGGTCATGCGGGGACTCGAAGACCCGGTGCAGCGCCAGCGTGAGTTCCACGACACCGAGGTTGGGGCCGAGGTGTCCGCCGCTGGCGGCCACCTTGTGGATCAGGAACTGGCGGATCTCAGCCGCAAGACCGGTCAGCTCATCCTGCGACAACCGCTGCAGATCAGCGGGGCCTCGGAGCTTCTCGAGCATCCGACCAGTCTACGCACCGGGGCCGCGGGATTCCTTGTACACGTCCGGCACCCCGTCGCGGTCGTCGTCGCAGGTTTCCAGTTCGAACACGGCGCGATAGTGCCGGTTTCGAATCCGCAACACGATGGCCGCCAGTGCTGCCGCCAGCAACGATCCGGCCAGGACCGCAACCTTCACCACGGCCTGCCGGGCCGGGTCGTCGCCGTAGGCCAACTCCCCGATCAGCAGCGATACCGTGAATCCGATACCGGCCAGCAGCGAAACACCGAAGACGTCGATCCACCGCAACGAAGGATCGAGATCGGCGCGGGTAGCCGCGGCCATCAGCCTGGTGGTGCCGAACACCCCGATCGTCTTGCCGATGACCAGCCCGGCGACGACGCCAAGGGCGATCGGATCGCGTAGTGCGGTCACCAATCCGTCATAGCCGCCGAATGTCACCCCGGCGGCGAAGAAGGCGAACACCGGCACCGCGAAACCTGCCGACACCGGACGGACCAGGTGCTCGAAATATTCGGCCAATCCCGAAGCGGCGGGCACGGTGAAGCCCAGCAGGACCCCGGCGATGGTGGCGTGGATCCCGGATTCGTGCACCAGCGCCCAGGTGGCGACCGCGATCGGGACCAGCACCCACGGCGAACGCACACCCCGGTGGACCAGCACGGCGAATATGACCAGTGGGATAAGTGCCAGCAACAAGGCCCCGACATTGACCTTTGCGGTGTAGAACAGCGCGATCACGGTGATCGCCAGCAGATCGTCGACCACCGCCAGAGTGAGCAGGAAGGTGCGCAACGCCGCGGGCAGGTGGGTGGACAATACGGC
>JAHBAP020000560.1 GCA_018500005.2 Mycobacterium sp.
CAGTCCCGCCGTCACCGCGGATCACCAGCGTGGTCAGGGTCTCGGCGACCTGGTTGCCGGTGGCCGGGTCGGTCCCGCGGGCACGCAGCATGATGATGGCGTTCTTGCCCTCGCCCTTGTCCTGGATATCGGCCACCTCGGCGACGACGGACAGCGCGCCGGCCGGCGGCAGCGGTGCCGACAACCGGATCTCCTGGGACCCGTGCAGCAACTTGCCCCAGTTGAAGCTGCCGACCAACGGGGCCGCGGCGAATCCCATGCAGCAGATCACCGCGAAGGTGGGCAGCACCTGCTGGGGAACCTCGTGGCTGTTCTCGGTGGTGAAGGCGAGGTCGGCGGTGCCGGCCCCGACGCCGAGCGCATAGAGAAGAGTGTCCCGATCGGTCCACTCGTAGAGCGTGGGTTCGGTCACCGCACCGATTGCCGAGGGGTCGATTGCCATTGCCACTCCTGTCATATTCGCCGCGCTGGATTTCCCTATGGTTGCACTGCGCCGAATCCTGCCCGCCAGCGCCGTCGAGAGTGCACGCTGTTCTCATGCAGGTTTCGCGCGCTCGTAGAGTCTCCTCCGCAATGGCGGTTTTCATGTCGGTAATGCTGATCGCCTCGTGCAGTAGCGAGCAGCATCCCGATGCCCGCAACATCACCTTGACCCTGATTCGACACGCGGAGTCGGAGGCGAACGCCGCCGACGTCGTCTCAACCGTGGTTCCCGGTCCGGGACTGACCCCGCTGGGTCAGGAGCAGGCCGAGAAGCTGGCCAATAAGTTGTCCGGCGGTGACTACGACGGGGTGTTCGCATCGCAGATGCTGCGCACCCAACAGACCGCGGCGCCAACGGCCAAGGCGCTGGGCAAGCAGGTGACCGTGCTTCCCGGCCTCAACGAAATCTCGGCAGGCTGGTTCGAGGGCGTCCCGATGAAGGACACCTCAGGCACCTTCCTGGTCGGTCCGGAAAGCTGGCTGAAGAGTGACCGCCGGTTCGGCATCCCGGGATCGGTCAACGGTAATCAGTTCAACGCTGCGTTCACCGAGGCGGTGCAGAAGATCTACGACAGCGGCGACGACAGGCCGGTGGCATTCTCCAGTGGCCTGGCGATGATGATGTGGACGCTGTTGAACGCCCGCAACGGCAAGCCCAGCCTGCTGACCGACCACCAGATACCCAACGTCGGCCGGATTGTTCTCACCGGCAACCCGGTGACCGGATGGACTCTGGTCGACTGGGACGGAATCACCAACTTCACCATCGAAGACGCTGCCTGATCCAACCGCGCGCTTCGCAATGCCCTTCGTAATGCCCCTGCGGGTGCGCTACGTCGAATGCGATATGCAGGGGCGGGTGTTCAACGGCCACTACCTCACCTGGGTGGACATGGCCCACACCGAAGCGCTTCGTGAATTGTTCGGCAGCTACCGGGAATTGACCGCCCGCGGTATCGACTTGGTGGTGGCCGCCGCCGAGTTGCAGTTCCGTGCACCGGCCACCTTCGACGACGAACTGATGGTCCGGGTCAGCCTTGAAACACCCGGGAACACCTCGCTGCGTAGCCATTTCTCGATCACCCGGGGTAAGGATCCGATCGCAGCGGCGACGATGGTCCACGTCTGCGTGGACGCGACCAGTTTCGAGAAGCAGCCGTGGCCGGAATGGTTCCGCGATCGGCTCGCAGCGCCGCGTTAGAGGAGCATCGTGAGACAGCCGGTTTTCGCCGACGTCGACACCGGCGTAGACGACGCTTTCGCACTGGTCTATTTACTGGCCAGCGCCGATGCCGACCTGATCGGTATCGCCTCCACCGGCGGCAACGTCGACGTGGACCAGGTGTGCCGCAACAACCTCGGCCTGCTGAAACTCTGTGGAGTAACGCATATCCCGGTGTCGCGCGGCGCCGTCCGGCCGCTGACCGAACCGCTGCGCACCGCTGAGGACACCCACGGTCCGGCGGGTCTGGGCTACGCCGAACTGCCGCCGACGACGCAGGAACTGACTTCCTACGACGCCGCCGAGGCCTGGATCCGGGCAGCACACAGCCATCCCGGCGAACTGGTCGGACTGGCGACCGGGCCGTTGACCAACCTCGCGCTGGCCCTGCGCGCCGAGCCTGATCTGCCCGGACTACTGCACCGACTGGTGATCATGGGCGGGGCCTTCGACTACCGGGGCAACACCACGCCGGTGGCGGAGTGGAACACCAACGTCGATCCGGAAGCAGCCGCCGAGGTGTTCGACGCCTGGGGGCGGGCCCCCGCCCGGGATCTGCCGATCGTGTGCGGCCTCAACCTCACCGAGAAAGTGATGCTCACGCCGGAGATCCTGCGGCATCTGACCCAGGCGGCCGGGTCGACGGCCGAGAGCATCAACCCGCTGATGCGGGTGTTGGAGGACGCCATGCGGTTCTACTTCGAGTTCCACTTCAGCCAGGGCGAGGGATATCTGGCCCATCTGCATGATCCGCTGGCCGCGGCAGTTGCCTTGGATCCCAGTCTGGTCAGAACCCGTGCCGCGACGGTGGCGGTGGAGTTGACCGGATCGCTGACCCGCGGCATGACGGTCGCCGACTGGCGCGGCCACTGGGGTCGGGTGCCCAATGCGCGGGTCGGAGTAGACGTTGACCCGGAAGTTTTCTTCGCGCGCTTCATCGAGAGGGTGGGCCCCTTCGCCCGGCGGTTGGCCAATGCGGGGCCCTAGTTGTTCGTTGGTGGCGGTTGGGGCTCGAATGGCTGATACCACCACCAGTCGGCCCGTTCGCCGGTGGGTCCCGGGCAAGGCGCAACCGCGGGCGGTGGTGTGGACGGCGGGCGGGCCAGCGACTCAGCGGTCAGCGTTTGGCCCTCGCTGTCCCTGATGATCAGGGCCTCCGCGGTGCCGGAGACGGCAATCCCACCCCGGTGGTGCAGCCGGTGGTGATACGGGCACAGCAGAACGAGATTGGCCAACTCCGTGGGACCGCCGTCCTCCCAGTGCCGGATGTGGTGGGCGTGCAGGCCGCGGGTGGCGCCACAACCGGGCACCGCACAGCAACCGTCACGGTGCTCCAGCGCGCGGCGAAGCCTGCGGTTGACGGTGCGGGCTGCCCGGCCGGTACCGATAACCCGGCCCGCGCGCTCGAACCAGACTTCACAGGTGGCATCACAGGTGAGGTACTGACGGTCGGCGTCGCTGAGCAACGGACCGAGATGCAAGGACCCGGTGCGCTTCTCGACATCGACGTGCACCACCACGGTGGTGCGTTGCCCGTGCGGCCGGCCGTTGGCCTCGGCATCCCATCCCGCCTCCACCAGACGCAGGAATGCCTCGATCGTGCCGGGGAGCGGCGGCACGGGATCGGCGGGGTTGTCCGGATCACCTTGGTCGCGTTTCCACTCGGTGATCAACGCATCCCGATGAGAGGCCAGTGCGGCGTCGAAGATCGCGGCCTCAACGTGCGGGAGTTTGATCCGCCAGCAGGTGAAGTTCTCGTCGGTGTGTCTGGTGATCGAGCGCTGCGGTTCAGGACGCGGGTCGGGTTCGGGCCGGGGCTCGAGCTTGACCGCGGTACGCAGTTGGTTGACCGTGGCCACGGAAGCCAGCGCCGCGTAGTGCTCATCGGACCCCTCCCCGGCGCGCTGCGCGATGACGCCGACCTGATCCAGCGACAGCCGACCCTCCCGCATCCCCTCGGCACCTGTCTCTTATACACATCT
>JAHBAP020000268.1 GCA_018500005.2 Mycobacterium sp.
CGGTATCAGTCCGGCCTGCGGGCTGGCTGGTGCCACCGAGGCCTGGGCCCGCCAGGCCACCGGGCTGACCCAGCGGACTGCCGCCGCGATCGCGCAGGACCCCGCCGCGATCTAGCCGCCCCCGGTCGCCCCCTTGAGTGACGCGCGGGGGCAGCCCCCAACGCGACTCAACGCGCTGAACTGACGCTTAGCGCGCTGGACTAGCCTTCGAAGGTGCCTGTCGAACCCGATCCCCTCGACGCCGACGTCCGCCGCCGCTGGCAGGAATTGGCCAACGAAGTCCGCGAACACCAGTTCCGGTACTACGTGAAAGACGCGCCGATCGTCTCCGACGCCGACTTCGACAAGCTGTTCAACGAACTCATCGCCCTCGAGCAGCGCTATCCCGAACTGCGGGTGCCGGATTCGCCGACGCAACTGGTCGGCGGCGCCGGGTTCGCCACCGAGTTCACCCCCGCCGAACACCTTGAGCGGATGCTCAGCCTCGATGACGTCTTCGACGCCGAGGAACTGACCGCCTGGTCGGTCCGGGTGGAGAACGAGATCGGTCCCGACCCGAACTACCTGTGCGAACTCAAGGTCGACGGAGTCGCCATCGCCCTGGTGTATCGCGAGGGCAAGTTGGAGCGCGCCGCGACCCGTGGCGACGGCCGGGTCGGCGAGGACGTCACACTCAACGCCCGCACCATCAGGGATGTACCCGAAACCCTCACGGATTCAGGTGAATTCCCGCTGCCGCCAGTTCTCGAGGTGCGTGGCGAGGTGTTTTTCATGGTCGCCGATTTCGAGAACCTCAACGCCAGCCTGGTCGAGGACGGCAAGCCGCCGTTCGCCAACCCGCGCAACAGCGCGGCCGGGTCGCTGCGGCAGAAGAACCCCGCAGTTACCGCTCGCCGGCCACTGCGGATGATCTGCCACGGCTTCGGCTACGCGGACGGTTTTCGGCCGGAGAGCCTGCACGACGCCTTCGCCGCGATGAAGGCCTGGGGGCTGCCGGTCTCCGACCACACCACCCGGGTCGAGGGGCTGGCGGCGGTGCGCGAGCGAATCGAGTTCTGGGGGGAGCGGCGCCACCAGATCGAGCACGAGATCGACGGTGTGGTGGTCAAACTCGATGATCTGGCCCAGCAGCGTCGTCTCGGGGCGACTTCGCGGGCGCCCCGATGGGCGGTGGCCTACAAGTACCCGCCCGAGGAGGCGCAGACCAGGCTTCTCGACATCCGGGTCAATGTCGGCCGCACGGGTCGGGTCACCCCGTTCGCATTCATGACCCCGGTCCGGGTGGCCGGTTCCACCGTCAGCCTGGCCACCCTGCACAACGGCTCGGAGGTCAAACGCAAAGGCGTGCTCATCGGCGACACGGTGATGATCCGCAAGGCCGGTGATGTCATCCCGGAGGTACTCGGACCCGTCGTCGATCTGCGGGACGGCACGCAGCGCGAGTTCGTCATGCCCACCCACTGCCCGGAATGTGGCACCCTGCTCGCCCCCGCCAAGGAAGGCGACGTCGACATCCGCTGCCCCAACTCACGCTCCTGCCCGGCGCAGTTGCGGGAGAGGGTCTTTCACATCGCCGGCCGCGGAGCCCTGGACATCGAGGGCCTGGGTTACGAGGCGGCCGTCGCGCTACTCAAGGCCGATGTCATCGTCGATGAGGGGGACCTGTTCGACCTGACCGCCGACGACCTGATGAAGTCGGACTTCTTCACGACCAAGGACGGAAGGCTGTCGGCCAACGGGGGCAGACTGCTGAAGAACCTGGATCAGGCCAAGGACAAACCGCTATGGCGGGTGCTGGTGGCGTTATCCATCCGCCATGTGGGCCCGACGGCCGCGCGGGCACTGGCCACCGCGTTCGGCAGTCACGAAGCCATCATGGCCGCCGACGAGCAGCAACTGGCTGACGTCGAGGGGGTCGGTCCCACCATCGCCGCCGCCCTGCGCGAATGGTTCGAGGTGGACTGGCACCGCGCCATCGTCGAGAAGTGGCGTGCCGCCGGGGTCCGGATGGCCGACGAACGCGACGCCGGCATCGAGCCGACACTGGCGGGCTTGACCATCGTCGTCACCGGGTCGCTGACCGGCTTCTCCCGCGATGAGGCCAAGGAAGCCATCATCATTCGCGGGGGCAAGGCCAGCGGATCGGTGTCGAAGAAGACGTCGTTCGTGGTGGCGGGCGACGCCCCGGGGTCCAAGTACGACAAGGCCGTCGAACTCGGGGTGCCGATCCTCGACGAGGACGGCTTCCGTAAGTTGCTGGCCGACGGCCCGCCGAGGACGGACCAGGCCAACGGAAGCTCGCCGAGCCCGCCGCAAGAGTCGGAGACCTAGCGGTACCTAGCGCAACAGGGTCGCGACGATGCCGGCCAGGTAGCCCAGACGCGCCACCTCGGAGGGCCGGAACTGTGGTCCGCCGGGGCGGCCCAGCACCACGGCGGTGTGCGGGTCGCCCAGGGGTGCGGCGGCCAGGGTGGTGTCCATGTCCCGCCACAACTGCGGCACCCAGTCCTCCGTCGCGTCCAGTGCGGTCGGGTGATCGATAGGCAGCCACGGCGTCTCGGGGGCCTGGGTCTCCGGGGCGCCAGGGCTACCGGCGATGCGCCGCGGACCGCCGTTGGCGAACTCCACGACTGTGCACCAGCCGACCCGCAGGATCCGCGGTGCCTCGTCGACGAGCCTCTGCAACTTGGCAGTCCGGTCGGCGGCGGCCGCGACGTGGTCGATCAGTTCCAGTTCGCGGTGAGCCTCCAACAGGCCGGTGTGCGGTCGGATCGACTCCACTCGCACCCCGCTGAGCCCCTCGGCCGCGGTGATCAGCGCGTCCGGCATCGACCCGGCAGGCAGGTCGACCACCAGGTCGTCGACGGCATACCCCGGCCCGCGCTCGACGACGTCCAGCGACAGGATGTCCGCGCCCGCGGAGCCGAGCGCCACAGCCAGCGCCCCGAGGCTGCCGGGACGGTCCTCCAGTTGGACCCGCAACAGATAGGAACGCACGCTCCAACTCTCGCACGGGCGGCCGGATCGAGCACATCGGCAGGACACTGGGCCCGACCGACCGGGCCCGACCCGTAGGCTTACCCCCCGTGTCCCACGAGTCTCCCGCGATCTCCCGCGACGAGGTGGCGCGGCTGGCCAAACTGGCCCGCCTGGCGCTGACCGACGATGAAATCGACAGCTTTGCAGGCCAGCTTGACGCCATCCTGGGCTATGTCGGCCAGATTCAGGCCATCGACACCAGCGGGGTCAAGCCCACCGGAAATCCGCTCAAGAGCGAGAACGTGACCCGCTCGGACGTCGTGCAACCCAGCCTGGCCCAACAGCAGGCACTGGCCGAGGCGCCCGCCGCCGACGAGGGCCGGTTCGCCGTCCCGCAGATTCTGGGGGAGGAGGCCTGATGACTGAGGACATCATCCGCCTGGATGCCGCCACCATGGGCGCCGCGATCGCGGCCGGTGAGCTGTCTTCGGTGCAAGCCACCCAGGCCTGCCTGGATCAGATCGCGGCGACGTGCAGGAAAGCGTGGTACCGCTCGTCGGTCGCAGCGATCTGATCCAGGCAGGCCTGGGTCGCTGGCACCGAAGACAGCTCACCGGCCGCGATCGCGGCGCCCACGGTGGCGGCATCGAGGCGGATGATGTCCTCAG
>JAHBAP020000578.1 GCA_018500005.2 Mycobacterium sp.
GTCAGATGTGTATAAGAGACAGCGTTGTACTGGTCGGCCAACGGGCCGGTCTCCAGCACCGTGTAAGCGTCGTCGATGACCGGGTTGAGCCGGGTCTGGGCTATCGGCATCGCGGCGTTGGCCGCGATCAGATCACGCGGCGTGCAGGACGCCACCGCCCGCCGGGCCTCCGGCGTGGACAGCGGACCGGTCGGGGCGAAGATGAGCTGTTCGATTCCACCGGAAGGGATTTCGGAGCGCTGGTACTCGTCCGGTGTGGTCAGGGTTCCCGACGATCCGGTGGCGACGTCGACCACCTGGAAGGTTCCGTTATTGATCCGGTCCTGCACATCGACACCACGCGGCCACACCGTGATCCGCTTGGTCGACGGCTTGGACCCCCACCATTGGTCGTTGGCGACCAGCACTACCGCACCACCGTCGAGGACCGAGTCGATCTTGTACGGGCCAGAGGACGGGAACATCTTGAGCGCTTCGGCGTCCATCCCAGGCTTGAGTTCCCATACCGTGTTCCAAGCATCTGCGATGCGGCCGAGCGCCCCGGGATCGCCGCTTTGGATGGCGGCGGTGACGTCGATACCGAGTTTGTCGCTGAGGACGTGCGACGGCATCAGCGAGGTGGCGGTGAACAACTGGGCGGAATCCGAGATCCCCCGCAACGGCAGGAAGTTGACCCGCGCCTTCTTCTGGCCGGGTTGGCATTCCACACCGGCGATGTCGAGGTAGCCGGCCTTGCTGGCGGCGTTGAAGCCCGGGAAGCGGCCGGACTGAGCCGCCCAGGTGAGCACCATGTCATCACAGGTGACCGGCTTGCCGTCGGAGTACACCGCGTTGTCGGCAATCTGATAGTCGATCACCAGGGGTTCCCGACCCACCACCGTCGTGGTCCCGAAATCGGTGTCGGCAAGCGCCTGGCCGTCCGGGCCGTGGAAGCTGAACCCGGTCAGCGTGCGGGGAAATGCCTGCGGACCACCGGAGGCCGCCCCGCTGACGGTATTGGTGTTGTAACTGGTCAGCACACCGTCGACCGCGTAGTTGACCTCACCGGCGGCCTTCTCCGAGCAACCGGAGGCCGCCAGCATGACCAGCGCAGCCGCCACTGATGCGCTCCGCCTGAGAGCCATCGCAGACCTAACGTTCGCGCTTGCCGGACGGTCGCCGTGGACGCAGCGGCCGCGCGGGCGCACCCACCTCAGCCGGTTCCGGCGATTCCTCGACTACGGCATCGGCCGCTTCGCTGGTCGCAGCGCCGGCATTGCGCCGGTTGAGCACGCGGCGGGTGTGGTTACGCACCAACTGGGTCCGCTCCCGCAGCGTCACGAGCAACGGAGTGGCGAAGAAGATCGACGAGTAGGTGCCGACGATGATGCCGATCAGCAGCACCAGGGCCAGGTCCTTGAGGGTGCCCACACCCAGCAGCCAGACCGCCACGACCATCAACGCCAGCACAGGCATCAGCGAGATGATGCTGGTGTTGATCGAACGCATGAAGGTCTGGTTGACGGCGAGGTTGGCCTGCTCGGCGAAGGTCCGCCGGGTGGTGTGCTGAAAGTCCTTGGTGTTCTCCTCGACCTTGTCGAATACGATGACGGTGTCGTAGAGCGAATAGCCGAGGATGGTCAACAGGCCGATGACGGTGGCCGGGGTGACCTCGAATCCGACAAGCGAATAAATGCCCGCGGTGGTGATCAGGTCCAGCATCAGCGAACCGAGGGCCGCCATCGCCATGTACTTCTCATAGCGGATGGTGATGTAGATGCCGACCAGGACCAGGAACACCCCGAGAGCGATAAGCGCCTTCTTGGTGATCTGACCGCCCCAGGTCTCCGAGACCGCCGAGTCACTGATGGCCTGCTTACTCGGCTTGCCGTCGGTGCCCTTCGGTTGGAACTTCACGAAGAGCGCTTCGCGCAGCTTGTTGGTCTCGTCGTTGGTCAGCGTCTTGGACCGGATCTGGACGGTCGAGGAGGCGCCGTTGCCGACGACGACCACCGACTCCGGGGCGTGGCCGAGTGCTTCGGTGAAAACCTGCTCGACCTGGGTGACGCTGGCATCGCCGCGCGGGAATCCGACCTTCGTGCCGCCCTGGAAGTCGATGCCGAAGGTGAAGCCGCGCAACACAATGCTGGCGATACCGATGGCCACCATCAACGCGGTGATGGCAAAGAGCAGCTTGCGCTTGCCCATCACATCGAAGCCGCCGGTGCCGGTGTAGAGGCGGTTGAAGAAGCCGTGGTGTACCAGCTCGGCCTCGGTCGTTTCGGTCTCTTTAGCCATCGGACTACCCCCGTCCCGTCGAGGCCGCCACCGCGGCCCGGCGTTCACGTGCGACCTGCTGGACCGCGCCCAACCCGTTGAACGACGGCTTGGCCAGGGTCGGCGACTTGGATGCCATGTAAAGCAGCGGCCAGGTCACCAGGAACACCACCACCACGTCCAGGATCGTGGTCAGGCCGAGGGTGAACGCGAAGCCCTTGACCTGGCCGACGGCCAGGAAGTACAGCACCGCGGCGGCCAGGAAGCTGACCGCAGAACCGGACAGGATGGTCTTGCGGGCACGGACCCACCCGCGGGGCACGGCCGAACGGAACGAACGGCCTTCGCGTATCTCGTCTTTGATGCGTTCGAAGAACACCACGAACGAGTCTGCGGTGGTGCCGATACCGATGATCAGACCGGCGATACCGGCCAGATCGAGGGGGTAGTTGATGTAGCGGCCGAGCAACACGAGGATGCCGTACACCATGGCTCCGGAAGCCACCAGCGAAAGCAGGGTGAGGAATCCGAGCACCCGGTAGTAGGCCAGCGAGTACAGCAGCACCATGCCAAGACCGATGGCGCCGGCGATCAGACCGGCCCGTAGCGAGGTCAATCCCAGTGTGGCCGAGACCGTTTCGGCCTCGGAGGACTCGAACGACAGCGGCAGCGAGCCGTACTTGAGGACGTTGGCCAGGGTCTTGGCCGAGTCCGAGGTGAAAGGCGGGTCGCCACCGGAGATCTGAGTGCGCCCGCCCGGGATTGCCTCGCGGATCTGCGGGGCGCTTACCACCTGGGAGTCCAGTGTGAACGCGGTCTGGGTGCCGATGTTGGCGGCGGTGAAGTCGCCCCAGGTCTTGGCCGCCTCGTCCTTGAACTCCAGGTCGACGACGTAGGCGCCGCTCTGCTGGTCGAAACCGGAGTTGGCTGTCTGGATCTGGTCACCACTGATGATCGACTTGTCCAGGATGTAGACGTACTTCTCGTCCTGGGAGCAGGTCACCAGCGGCAGGTTCGGGTCGTCATTACCGGCCAGGACGTCCTCCTCGCCGCAGCGTCCGGCCATGTACTGCACCGACAGCAGCAGCAGGTTCTGGTTGGTGCTCTGGCGCAGATCCTTCTCGAACTTGATCCGGGCGGCCAGGTCCTTGCGCGGATCCGGCGGTCCCGGCGGTGCCGGTGGGGCCGGGGCTCCCGGTGCAC
>JAHBAP020000119.1 GCA_018500005.2 Mycobacterium sp.
CCATCCTCGCGGCCGTCCGAGTGGCCCTGCCCGACGTTTCCCGTCAGGCGGTCTACGACGTGCTCGCCGCCTTCACCGCCGCCGGACTGGTTCGCCGGATCCAGCCGTCCGGTTCTCCTGCCCGGTACGAGTCGCGCGTCGGCGACAACCACCACCATGTGGTCTGCCGGTCATGTGGAGCGATCGGGGACGTGGACTGCGCGAAAGGCGCGGCGCCTTGTTTGACCGCCTCGAACGACGAGGGCGCGTTAGATGGTTTCGTACTCGACGAAGCCGAGGTCATCTACTGGGGCCAGTGCCCCGATTGCGTCAACCCAGGACCACCGTGACCACAACCGTGTTCACAACGCCAATCACCGGAAGGAAACCCTATGGCGATCAAACCCAATGACGGCGACGAGGCACTCAGCCCCGCAGAGATCAACGCCATGAGCGAATCGGAACTGCGCGCCAGCCTGCTGGCTAGGTTCCGCGACGAGCAGGTCGGCGGATGCCCCGTGATGAAGCCCCCCGTCGAGGGCGGCGGCAACCGGGACTGGTGGCCGAACCAGCCGAATCTCAGGGTGCTGCAACACAATCCCGACGTCATCAACCCGATGGGCTCCGGGTACGACTACGCCAAGGAAGTGTCGACCCTCGACGTCGACGCCGTGCGGGCCGACATCGTCGAGGTGATGAAGAGCTCGCAGGACTGGTGGCCGGCGGACTTCGGCCACTACGGCCCGTTCTTCATCCGGATGGCCTGGCACGCCGCGGGCACCTACCGGGTGCAAGACGGTCGCGGCGGTGCCGGTGCGGGTATGCAGCGCTTCGCCCCGCTCAACAGCTGGCCGGACAACGCCAACCTCGACAAGGCCCGTCGACTGCTGTGGCCGGTCAAGAAGAAGTACGGCAAGAAGCTGTCCTGGGCCGACTTGATTGTGTTCGCCGGGAATGTGGCGCTGGACGACATGGGCCTGGAGACCTTCGGCTTCGCCTTCGGCCGCGACGACGAATGGGAGCCCGAGGAGGTCTACTGGGGTCCGGAGCACGTATGGCTCGAGGATGCGCGCTACAGCGGTAAACGCGACCTGGAGAACCCGCTGGCTGCCGTCCAGATGGGCCTGATCTACGTCAACCCGCAGGGTCCGAACGGCAATCCGGATCCGGTTCTGGCGGCGGTGGACATCCGCGACACGTTCGGCCGGATGGCGATGAACGACGTAGAGACCGCCGCGCTGATCGTCGGAGGCCACACCTTCGGCAAGACCCACGGTGTCGGCAACCCGGAACTGGTCGGCCGGGAACCGGAAGCCGCCCCGATGGAACTTCAGGGCCTGGGCTGGAAGAACGCGAACGGCACCGGGGTGGGCAGGGACGCCGCCACCAGTGGCCTGGAGGTCATCTGGACCCACACCCCCATCAAGTGGGACAACAGCTTCCTGGAAATCCTTTACGGCAACGAGTGGGAACAGACCACCAGCCCGGCCGGCGGCATCCAGTGGAAGCCCAAGGACAACGGCTGGGCCAACTCCGTTCCCGAGGCGTTCGGCACCGGCAAGACCCACCCGTCCATGCTCACTACCGACCTGTCCATGCGGTTCGATCCGATCTACGGAGAGATCACCCGCCGCTGGCTGGACCACCCGGCCGAGCTGGCCGACGCATTCGCGCGGGCCTGGTTCAAGCTGATACACCGCGATATGGGTCCGGCAAACCGCTACATCGGGCCGCTGGTACCCAAGGAGACCCTGCTCTGGCAGGACCCGGTTCCGGCCGGCAAAACCCTCAGCGATGCCGACGTCGAGGCGCTCAAGAAGGAAATTCTCGCCTCGGGTCTGACTGTGCCGCAACTGGTTTCGACTGCCTGGAAGGCGGCCTCGTCGTATCGCAACAGCGACAAGCGGGGCGGCGCCAACGGTGGCCGGATCAGGCTGCAACCGCAGGCCGGCTGGGAATGCAACGAGCCTGACGAACTTGCCCAGGTGATCCGCAAGCTCGAGGAGATCCAGAAGAACTCCCCGACCGGCGTGTCCTTCGCCGACCTGGTGGTCCTCGGCGGGTCAGCCGCGGGGGAGAAGGCGGCCAAGGACGCCGGCTTCGACATCGCCGTGCCGTTCCACTCCGGCCGCGGCGATGCCACCGCCGAGATGACCGACGTGGAGTCCTTCGCCCACCTGGAACCGGTGGCCGACGGCTTCCGCAACTATCTGGGCAAGGCCGCACCCCTGGCCGCCGAATTCCAGTTGCTGGACAAAGCGAACCTGCTGAACCTGTCGGCGCCGGAGATGACGGTTCTGGTCGGCGGTCTTCGGGTGCTCGGTGCCAACTACAAGGAGTCCAAGCACGGTGTCTTCACCGACACCCCGGGCCGGCTGACGAACGACTTCTTCGTCAACCTGCTCGACATGGGCACCGAGTGGGCTTCCTCGCCGCACGACGACGGCACATTCGTCGGCTGGGATCGCGCATCGGGATCCGAGAGGTGGACCGGCACCCGCGCCGATCTGGTATTCGGGTCCAACTCGCAGTTGCGGGCGGTGGCCGAGCTCTATGCCGAGGACGACGCCAAGGAGAAGTTCGTCAAGG
>JAHBAP020000317.1 GCA_018500005.2 Mycobacterium sp.
AAGGAGGCCTGCCACTTTCGCGACCTGGCCGAGGACTTCGACGCGGTCGGAGCCTCCCGGGTGGGGATCAGCACCGACCGGGTGGAGAAGCAGGCCAAGTTCTCCGACTCCCAGCGCTTCGACTATCCGCTGCTGTCCGACAGCGACGGCGCGGTTGCCGAGGTGTTCGGCGTCAAGCGCGGACTGCTCGGCAAGTTCCTGCCGGTCAAGCGGACCACCTTCGTGATCGACACCGACCGCACGGTGCTGGAGGTCATTTCCAGCGAGGTCAACATGGACACCCACGCCGACCGGGCGTTGGAGGTGCTGCGGGAGCGCTCAACCGCCTAATCCGCGGCGTGGGCGTCTTCTTTGCGGCCTCGCCGCGGCAGCCGGGCGACGATCGGCACCAGGATGCTTCCGACGATCAACCCGACCAGCGCCGAGGCGAGCGTGTTGACGCTCCAGGCCAGCACGCCGCCAACCCCGGGCACGTCGTGCACGGATTCCTCAAGCAGATGAACCAGGTGGTAGGGCGCTGTCACGCCCAGTTCGTCGAGTCCCACCAGCAGGATGTGCCCGCCGACCCACAACATGGCCGCGATGCCGATCGTCGACAGCCAGGACAGCACCTTGGGCATCCCGGCCACCAGCGTCCGGCCCAGCCGTTGGGAGAACCGCGAGGATCGCTGGGACAGCATCAGCCCCACATCGTCCATCTTCACGATCAGCGCGACGACGCCGTAGACACCGACGGTGATCGCCACCGCCACGACGGCCAGAATCACACCCCGGGAGATCAGCGGCTCGCCGATCACCTCTTTGAGGGCGATCACCATGATCTCGGCCGAGAGGATGAAATCGGTACGGATGGCGCCGGCGACGGTCGTCGCCTCTGCGTCCGGGCCGAGTTGGGCGGCTGGGGCGTCGTGATCGTGGTCGTCGTGGCGGAGGGCGTGGATGATTTTGTGGGCGCCCTCGTAGGCCAGGAAACATCCGCCGAACATCAGGATGACCTCGACGACCTTCGGCGCGACGGCGCTGAGCAGCAGCGCCGCGGGCAGGATGATCAACAGCTTGTTGCGCAAAGAACCGATGGCGATGCGGCGGATGATCGGCAACTCACGCTCGGCGGCGAGTCCATGCACGTAGCGGGGTGTGACCGCGGTGTCGTCGACCACCACGCCGGCAGCCTTCACGCTGGCCCGGCCCGCAGCCGCGCCCACGTCGTCGATCGAGGCCGCGGCCAGTTTCGCCAATGCGGCGACGTCGTCGAGTAACCCGACCAGGCCTCCGGCCATCGTCAATCCTCTCCGGCCAACAGCATGTCGGCGGTGAAGCAGGTGTGTTCGCCGGTATGGCAGGCGGCCCCGACCTGGTCGACCTCCAGCAAGACCGTATCGCCGTCGCAGTCCAGTCGTACCGAGTGCACGTACTGAGTGTGCCCGGAGGTCTCACCTTTGACCCAGTATTGGCCCCGGGAGCGGGAAAAATAGGTCGCCTTACGGGTATCCAGGGTGCGGGCCAGCGCCTCATCGTCCATCCAGGCGACCATGAGGACCTGACCGGTGCCGCGCTCCTGGGCGACGGCGGCGAACAGGCCGTCGGCATTGCGCTTGAGTCTGGTCGCAATGGCCGGGTCGAGGCTCATCGCTGCATTCTGCTCTGCGCGCAAGCGCTCATCGGACCGTTATTCCTTCCGCCGCCATCGCGGCCTTCACCTCGGCGATGCTCAACTCCCCGAAGTGGAAGACGCTGGCCGCCAGTACCGCATCCGCGCCCGCCCGCACGGCCGGGGCGAAGTGTTCGACCGCACCGGCCCCGCCACTGGCGATCACCGGCACCGTGACAGCCTCGCGCACCGCCCGCAGCATCGGCAGGTCGAAACCGGCCTTGGTGCCGTCGGCGTCCATCGAATTGAGCAGGATCTCCCCGACCCCGAGTTCGGCTCCGCGCCGGGCCCATTCGACGGCGTCGATACCGGTCCCCTGTCGCCCGCCATGGGTGGTGACCTCCCAACCCGACTGCGTGGGCGCAGATCCGGCCGGAACGGTTCGGGCGTCCACCGACAACACGATGCACTGGGATCCGAACTGGCGGGACAGTTCGTCCAGCAGTTGCGGACGGGCGATGGCGGCGGTGTTGACCGAGACCTTGTCCGCGCCGGCCCGCAGCAGGGCGTCGACGTCGGTGACCGACCGCACCCCGCCGCCCACGGTCAGTGGGATGAACACCTGCTCGGCGGTGCGGCTCACCACATCGAGCATGGTGGCCCGGCCCGACGAAGAGGCCGTGACATCCAGGAAGGTCAGTTCGTCGGCGCCCTGAGCGTCGTAGACCGCGGCAAGTTCCACCGGATCGCCCGCGTCGCGCAGGTTCTCGAAATTGACGCCCTTGACCACCCGGCCGGCGTCGACGTCCAGGCAGGGAATGACCCGCACTGCCACATCGGTGATCTGCATCAGCGGTACTCCTCCGGTGATCCGACGCGGTCGAAGATCTCCATGATCTCCTCGTGTACGCCGCGTGCTGCGGTGAGCGTCGATCGGGTGTCGACGGTCCACGACCCGCCGTCCAGGTCGGTCACCACCCCGCCGGCCGCCCGCACCAACGCCACCCCGGCGGCGTGGTCCCACACCTTGCCGCCGAATCCGACTGCCGCACCAAGGATTCCGGCGGCCACGAAGGCCATGTCGATACCGGTGGATCCGTGCATACGCAGCTTGGAGGACACCCGGCTCAGCTCCTCGAGCACGGCAACCCGATAGCGCCCCGGGAAGCGTCCGCCCCAATCGATATTGAAGGCGCCGAACGCCACCATGGATTCGGACAGCCCGACTCGACCCAGCGGCGCGTGCGCGACGCCGTTTACGTAGAGCGGGCCGCCCTCGACTGCGGTGTAGCGGTCACCGGTGAACGGCAGCCAGGTAAGCCCGGCCACCGGCTCACCGTCGCGCAGCAGACCGAGCAGCATTGCGGCCATCGGCGAACCGGCGGCGTAGTTGAACGTGCCGTCGATCGGATCCAGCACCCACACCAGGGCAGAGTTCAGATCCGCCCCGCCGAACTCCTCGCCGTGCACACCGATCCCGGTCGCGGCCTGGAGTTCGGCCACCACCTGTCGTTCGATGGCCAGGTCCCCCTCGGTGGCGAAGTCGTTGCCCTGCTTGCGAACTGCCGATTCCGCCCGGTGCCCCGCCACGAACGGATCTGTCGCGCGGTCCAGGATGGCGGCGGCTTCGGTGACGAGCCCCTCGAGGTCGGGCACGTTAACCGTTCACCACGCCCTTCATCGCCGCCAGCGCCTCGGGCAGCGTGAAACGGCCCGCGTAGAGCGCCTTTCCGACGATCGCGCCCTCCACACCGCAGTCGGTGAGGGTGGCGATCGCGCGCAGGTCTTCCAGACTCGACACTCCCCCGGACGCGATCACCGGGGCATCGGTGCATTCGGCAACACCTTCGAGCAGTTCCAGGTTCGGACCCGTCAGGGTGCCGTCCTTGGTGACGTCGGTGACGACGAACCGCGAGCAGCCCTCACTGTCAAGACGTTCCAGCACCGCCCAGAGGTCACCGCCGTCGGTCTCCCAGCCGCGTCCACGCAACCGGTGCTCGCCGTCGACGATCTGCACGTCGAGTCCCACCGCGACCTTGTCGCCGAACTCGGCGATCGCCCGGGCGCACCACTGCGGATTCTCCAGCGCCGCGGTGCCGATGTTGACCCGCTCGCATCCGGTGGCCAGCGCCGCGCGCAGCGACGCGTCGTCACGGATGCCGCCGGACAGTTCGACCTTGACGTCCAGGGCACGCACCACTTCGGCGAGCAGTTCGGCGTTGCTGCCCCGGCCGAAGGCGGCATCGAGATCCACCAGGTGAGTCCACTCGGCACCGTCCCGCTGCCAGGTAAGCGCGGCCTCCAGAGCGGATCCGTATTCGGTCTCGCTGCCGGCCTTGCCCTGGACCAGTCGCACGGCCCTGCCCTCGACGACATCGACCGCAGGCAGCAAAATCAGTTCCGTCATCTGAATATCTCCAGTCCCTCAACCCAATTCGCCAGCAGCGCCGCACCCGCATCGCCGCTCTTCTCCGGATGAAATTGCGTAGCCGACAAGGGTCCGTCCTCGACGGCGGCGAGAAAACGCACATGGTGGGTAGCCCATGTCAGCAGCGCGTCGGGCGATCCCTCCCACGTCTGAGCGGCATAGGAATGCACGAAGTAGAAGCGGGTTTCGGCCGGCAAACCCTTGAACAACCTGCTGCCCGGCGGCGCATCGACGACGTTCCACCCCATATGCGGTATGACCGGCGCGTCCAGCCGGGTCACCGATCCCGGCCACTGTCCGCAACCGGCGGTGTCCGTGCCGAATTCGACGCCGTGGGCGAACAAGATCTGCATCCCGACGCACACCCCGAGCACCGGCCGGCCCGCCGCAACGCGTTCGGCGATGATCTCGTCTCCGCCGATGCTGCGCAGACCGGCCATACATGCTTCGAATGCACCCACGCCGGGCACCACCAAGCCGTCGGCGGCCAGTGCTGCCGACGGGTCCGCAGTCACTGTCACATCGGCTCCGACCCGCTCGAGGGCACGCTGAGCCGACCGGAGGTTGCCCGACCCGTAGTCCAGCACAACCACTGAAGATGCTGTCACAGAACACCTTTGGTGGACGGGACGCCCGCTGCACGTGGATCGGGCTCGACGGCCTGCCGCAGTGCGCGGGCCACCGCCTTGTACTGCGCCTCGGTGATGTGGTGCGGGTCGCGGCCGTAGATGGTCCGCACATGCAGGGCGATGCGGGCGTTGGCGGCCAGCGACTCGAAGACGTGCCGGTTGATCACCGTGTGGTACGGCACGCCGGACCCGGCGATGGTGAAGTCCACCAGGTAGTCGGGCTCACCGACGTGCACGAAGTACGGTCGGCCCGACAAGTCGACAGCGGCATGGGCCAGCGTTTCGTCCATCGGGATATAGGCGTCGCCGAAGCGGCGAATGCCCTTCTTATCGCCGAGCGCCTGCCCCAGCGCGGTGCCGAGCACGATGGCGGTGTCCTCGACGGTGTGGTGGCCCTCGATCTCCACGTCACCGCGGGCTGTGACGGTCAGATCGAAGCTGGCGTGGGTGCCAAGCGCGGTCAGCATGTGGTCGAAGAACGGCACCCCGGTTTCGATCGACACCTTGCCGGTGCCGTCGAGGTCGAGTTCGACGGTGATGTCGGACTCGCGGGTCTTGCGTTCGACCCTGGCGCGACGGGGTTCCGGAGGGCAGGAGCGAAGCGACTCGGGATTTGTTGTTGTGTCGGTCATTGCGCTCCTAAGGGCTCTGACAGCTCGGTGGCCGCCAGTCTCGTGCTGGCGGTGAGGAAGGCGTCGTTCTCCTCAGGTAGGCCGACGGTGACGCGCAGATAGCCGGGAATACCGACATCGCGGATCAGCACCCCGTCGGCCAGATAGTGCTTCCACGCCCGCGCAGCGTCGGCGAACAGGCCGAACAGCACGAAGTTCGCGTCGCTGGGGATCCCCCGGAATCCCATTCCGCTCAACGATTCACTGACCCGGTCCCGTTCGGCCGCCAGGGCGGCCACGCTGGCCAGCGTCTCCTCGGCGTGCCGCAGGGCCACCCGAGCGGCGACCTGGGTCAGGACCGACAGGTGATAGGGCAGCCGGACCAGCAGCACGGCCTCGATCACCGCGGGCGCGGCGACCAGATAGCCCAGCCGGCCGCCGGCGAACGCGAACGCCTTGCTCATGGTGCGGCTGACGATCAGCCGGGCCGGGTATTCGTCAAGCAGGGCGATGGCGCTGGGCTGGCTGGAGAATTCGCCGTAGGCCTCGTCGACGATGAGCACTCCCCCGCCCATGGCGTCCAGGATCCGGCGAAGGTCCGTCAGCGGAACACTCTGTCCCGTCGGGTTATTCGGGCTGGTGATGAAGATGACGTCGGGCTGCTCGGTGCGGATCGCCGCGACGGCGGAATCGACGTCCAGGCTGAAGTCCGCTGCCCGCACTGCTTCGATCCAGCGGGTTTGGGTGCCGTCGGAGATGATCGGGTGCATGGAGTAAGACGGCACGAATCCGATCGCGCTGCGGCCCGGGCCGCCGAAGGCCTGCAGCAACTGTTGCAGGATCTCGTTGGATCCGTTTGCCGCCCAGACGTTCTCGACGCCGACCGCGTTCCCGGTGCGCGTAGTCAGATAGGCTGCCAGGTCGCGCCGCAACGCGACGGCGTCGCGGTCGGGGTACCGGTGCAACTGCGCGGCGGCCTCCCGGACCGCCTCGGCGGCATCATCGACCAGGGCCGAACTCGGCGGGTGCGGGTTCTCATTGGTGTTCAGTCGGACCGGCACGTCGAGTTGCGGCGCGCCGTATGCTGATTTTCCGCGCAGGTTCTCCCGCAACGGCAGGTCTGCGAGACCTACCTGATCTCCGAGTGTCACCTCTCGAACCTCCGGCGGACAGCCTCGCCGTGTGCCGGCAGGTCCTCGGCGTTGGCCAGGGCGACGACGTGGTGCGAGACGTCGCGCAGCGCGGCCTCGTCGTAGTCGACGACGTGGATGCCGCGCAGGAAGGTCTGCACCGACAGACCCGAGGAGTGGCACGCGCAGCCGCCCGTGGGCAGCACGTGGTTGGAACCGGCGGCGTAGTCGCCCAGGCTCACCGGCGCCCAGGAGCCGACGAAGATCGCACCGGCGTTGCGCACCCGCATCGCGACCTCGCGGGCGTCGCGGGTGTGGAT
>JAHBAP020000062.1 GCA_018500005.2 Mycobacterium sp.
GGCCTGGACCGCGGCGCGTTGCCGGTCAAGCTGTGCTATTCCGGTCCGTTCTTCCGATACGAACGGCCGCAGGCCGGCCGGTACCGCCAGCTTCAGCAGGTCGGCGTTGAAGCCATCGGCATCGACGACCCGGCGCTGGATGCTGAGGTGATCGCGATCGCCGACAGCGGCTTTCGGTCGCTGGGGCTGGACGGTTTCCGCTTGGAGATCACCTCCCTGGGGGATGACACCTGCCGGCCTCAGTACCGGGAACTGTTGCAGCAGTTCCTGTTTCGGCTCGACCTGGATGAGGCGACCCGGACCCGGGCCGAGATCAACCCGCTGCGGGTGCTCGACGACAAGCGGCCGGACATCCGGGAGATGACGGCCGACGCCCCGGTAATGCTCGATCACCTCTCCGACGTCGCCAAGGCGCATTTCGACACCGTGCTGGCGCACCTGGAAATACTGGGCGTGCCCTACGTCATCAACCCGCGAATGGTCCGCGGCCTGGATTACTACACCAAGACCACCTTCGAGTTCGTCCACGACGGACTGGGCGCGCAGTCCGGTATCGGCGGCGGCGGGCGCTACGACGGACTGATGGCCCAACTCGGCGGCCAGAATCTGTCCGGCATCGGCTTCGGACTCGGTGTGGACCGGACCATGCTGGCGTTGCGCGCCGAAGGCGCAGCGGTGGGTGTGCAGAGTCGCTGTGATGTGTTCGCGGTGCCACTGGGGGAGTCCGCCAAGCTGGAGTTGGCGCGCCTTGCTGCAGTTCTGCGGTCGGTCGGCGTCCGGACCGATCTGTCCTACGGGGACCGCGGGGTGAAGGGTGCGATGCGGGCCGCCGACCGGTCCGGCGCACGGCTCGCTTTGGTCGCGGGGGACCGTGACATCGAGGCCGGAACCGTCGGCGTCAAAGACCTGTCCACTGGTGAGCAGGTTGACGTTCCCGTCGATTCGGTTGTCGCCGAGGTGCTTTCGCGTCTCGGCAGAACAGGGCAGGCCGAGCGTCAAACCTCAGGGATTTCTTAGAAGCACTGGGGAACCGGTGGGCCGCCGTGGTCCGTTGATCACGGTATGAACCGGCTGATCCAGGACTATCTGCGCGCCCGTGGTGTGCGGTATTTCCGGGGCCATCACGACGACGAGTATTTCTATCTAGTGGATTTCGTGCTCGGCGCCCACCGGGGCCGGCTCAATGTGCACCTGGAGGTTTCCGGCGCAGGCCGGGACAGCGTGCTGATCAACATCACCCCCGATCGCTACTACCCGGTGAGTCTGCGCGAGCGACTCCAGGACATCCTCGCCCGGTGGAATGCGGGCACCCTGCACCTGCAGGCGGCGCTCCACGATTCCTGCGACCCTGGTCTGGTGGGCGTGCTGGCGCACGGTTGCTTTCGTCCGGCCGACGCCGCGGCGCTGGCTGATCACGTCGATGCCGCGGTGGGCTCCTCGATCGAACTGTTCGGGTCGATGCCCGGCGTGGCCGCCCTGCGTGATGCGGGCTGAGGCCGGTAACGCCGCGGTCGAACCCGCCGATATTCGCAGTATGCGACATCTGACAGTGGCAGTCGCCGCAGTGGCGGCGTTCGGCATCGTCGCGGCCGCACCGGCGGCCGCTGATCCGACGGACCCGACGACGACAACCTCTTCGGCTCCACCGCAGACGGCTGAATCCACCAGTGCGGCCCCGACCACCAGCGCGGCCCCGACAACGAGCGCTGAGCCGCCCCCCAGCGCCGCCGCGCCCCCCGCCGGCACGCATCAGGTGACCTACCCCGTCCCCACTACCAGCGACCTGACCGCCAACATCTACTACGTCACCGGCGATCCGCCCAACCAGGCCGCCGCCAATAAGCCGGAGTTCATGCCGATGGCCCGCACGATGGTGGGTCCGGGGGCGCCGTGGAGTTTCCAGGCCAATCTCAGCGACCCCACCCAGTGGGCGTTCGTCAGCGCCAGTGGGGGCTTGCGGGTGAATCCCGAGTTCCGCTGCGAGATCGCCGTCGACGGCAAGGTCGTGGTGTCCCAGCAGGGTGGCAGCGGCGTTCAGTGCGCGCTGCGGCCCTGGTAGCTCCTGGTAGTCAGTTAACCCAAATCGCGTGCGCTGAACGTGTCGCACTTGTTGGGGTCACCGGTCTGATAACCCACGGTGAACCACTTCTGGCGCTGCGCCGAAGAACCGTGGGTCCAACTCTCCGGGTTGACCCGGCCGGTGGCCTGTTTCTGGATCCGGTCGTCGCCCACTGCTGAGGCCGCCGACAGCGCATCGGCAATGTCCTTGTCGCTCAACGGCTCCAGATAGGTGACGTCGGTGCCCGGCTGCTTGGTGATTGCCGCATAGTGTGCCCAGACTCCGGCATAGCAGTCGGCTTGAAGCTCCGATCGGACGCCGCCGCCGGTGGCGCCCTGAGCGCCCTTCTGGGACTTCTGCAGGTCGCCGGTCAGGTTCTGGACGTGGTGGCCGTATTCGTGTGCCACGACGTACTCCTGGGCCAGCGGTCCGCCGCTGGAGCCGAACTGATTCTTGAGCACATCGAAGAAGTCGGTGTCGAAGTACGCGGTGTAGTCGGCCGGGCAGTAGAACGGGCCCACATCACTGTCGGCAGCGCCGCATCCGGTGCTGACCTGACCTTTGAACAGCTTCATCTTTGGCCGCTGGTAGCCGGGCAGCAACTGTTCCCACACGCTGTCGACCGAGTTGCCGGTGGCGACGACGCGGCACTCGATGAACTTGTTGGCGTCCGCACCGGTCTTGCACTTGGACAGGTCGTAACCGGACTGGCCCTGCCCCACCATCTGGCCCTGGCTGGGCAGTGCCTGCTGTTGCAGTGCCGGGCCCGGGTCGACGCCCAGGAACAGTGCCAGCAGCAAGATCACCAGGCCACCGATGCCGCCGCCGAGGGCGATACCGCGCCCGCCGCCGCCCCCGACGGAGGTGGCGCTGGTGTCGATA
>JAHBAP020000436.1 GCA_018500005.2 Mycobacterium sp.
TGGTGTCCTTCAACGCCTCCGGTTCGGGGTCCGCGCTGGCGACCGTGGTGACCCTGGCCGGAGTCTGCCTGGTGCTGCCCGGGTTCACCGTCAGCGCGGCCGGTCTGCAGTACTCGACGGCCCAACTGGCCTTCGCGGCCATCGCGTCGCTGGCGCTCTACTGCGCGTTCGTGTTCACCCAGACGGTCCGGCATCGCGATTTCTTCCTCCCGGTCGCCGCCGATCAGTACGGGCGGGTCACCGGCCTGTTGGACGCCGACGGCGACGGGCACGCCGACCCGCCCTCGCGGCGCACGGCCGGCTTCAGCCTTGTCCTGCTGCTGGCGGCCCTGGTCGCGGTGGTGGGTCTGGCCAAACTGCTCTCACCGACCATCGAAGACGTCGTCACCGGGCTCGGACTGCCCTACCAGGTCGTGGGTGTGGTGATCGCGCTGCTGGTGCTGGCCCCGGAAACCATTGCCGCAGTGCGCAATGCCGCCCGAAACCACGTCCAGACCAGCCTCAATCTGGCATATGGGTCGGCAATGGCGTCGATAGGACTGACCATCCCGACCATCGCGATCGCGATGATCTGGCTGCCGGGCCCGCTGACCCTGGGCCTGGAACCCACCCAGATCGTCCTGCTGACCCTGTCCGTCATCGTGTCGGTTCTGACCCTGGCGCAAGGCCGCGCACTGTTACTTCAAGGCATGGTTCATCTGGTCCTGCTGGCCACTTTCCTGTTCCTCTCCGCGAACCCGTGACCGCGGACCGCCTGATCGCGGACCGCCTGGCCGCCATCGTCGGCGCCGCCCACGTCAGCACCGATGCCGACGTGTTGGCGGGACGCAGTGTGGACTGGACCGGCCGCTACCGGGGCACCGCCGCTGCACTCGTCCGGCCGGGCAGCGCCGAGGAGGTCGCCGCCGTGCTGGCCGAATGCCGGGACAGCGGCGCCTTCGTCACCGTTCAGGGCGGACGCACATCATTGGTGGCCGGCACCGTCCCCGAACACGACGACATACTGCTGTCCACCGAACGGCTCACCGGGGTCCGCGGGATCGACGACCGCAAGGTCCGGGTCGGGGCCGGGGTGACCCTGGCCGGCGTGCAGCGGATCGCCGAATCGGCGGGCTTGCTGTTCGGGGTCGATCTGGCCGCCCGGGATTCAGCCACGATCGGCGGGATGGCGGCCACCAATGCCGGCGGCCTGCGCACCGTGCGCTACGGCACCATGCGCGAGCAGGTCCTCGGACTGGACATCGCCCTTCCGGACGGATCGCTGGTCCGGCGGCACTCACAGGTCCGTCTGGACAACACCGGATACGACCTGACGTCGCTGTTCGTCGGCGCGGAGGGAACCCTCGGGGTGATCACCGCGGTGGATCTTCGTCTGCGCCCGATCCCCGCCCACCGGGTGACGGCGGTCTGCGGTTTCGCCGATCTGGACGTACTCGTCGCCACCGGGCGGGAACTTCGCGACATCGAGACCATCTCGGCCTGCGAACTAATCGACGGCAGGGGCGCCCGATTGGCCGCAGAGCACCTGGATCACCTCGCCCCGGTGCCCGGCGACTGGCTGCTTCTGGTGGAGCTGGCCGGCGACGACGACCCCACTGACCGGTTGGCGACCGCATTGGCAGCGGCGCCGATGTGCGGGCCCCCGGCGGTCGGGGGCGACGCCGCCGCCCAACAACGGCTCGGGCAGCTGCGCGAGTCGATGGCCGAGGCGATGGGCGTCTTCGGGCCGCCGCTGAAGTTCGATGTCTCACTTCCGCTTTCGGAGATCGCACAGTTCGCCGACGAGGCCGCGGTCCTTGTCAGCCGATTCACGCTCCAGGCGATCCCGGTTTTGTTCGGCCATGTCGGCGAAGGCAATCTGCACCTCAATCTGCTTCGTTGCGGGCCTGACGAGGAGACGGCACTCTACGAGCCCATGATGGAACTGATCGCGGCGCACCGCGGCAATGTCAGTTCCGAACACGGCGTGGGCAGTCGCAAACGCGGCTATCTCGGGATGTCGCGCGGACCCGAGGACGTCGCGGTGATGCGATCCATCAAGGCCGCACTGGATCCGACGGGATACCTGAATCCTGCGGTGCTGTTGGACTGACCGAACCGACCAGGAAGAGCGCCGCCACCACGCCGAACAGGGCGGCGAATGCGGGCAGCAGAATCGACTGCGACATCGCAGCCGCGAAGGGTTCGTGCAGGAACGGCGGAAGGTGCATGACATCGGCCTCGCCGCGCGGAGCCGAACCCGAAGGGGCCGAATGCATTTCGGGGGGCATTTCGGCGTGGATACGAGACGACATGAAGGCCGCCATGCTGGCACTGCCCAGCACCGAGCCGACCTGTCGGGTGGTGTTGTAGACACCCGAACCGGCACCGGCCAACCGCGGCGGGAGATTTCGAGTGGCGGTCGCGCCCAGCGGTGACCAGATGAACGCCATGGCGATACCCATCACGGCCATTGGCAGCAGCAGTCGCCAGATCGGGGTGGTCGGCGTCATCTCGATCGACAGCCACACCAGCGCGACGGACAGTGTCGAGAAGCCGAAGCCGATGATCGGCCGCGGGTGCGCGCGGTCCACGATCCGCCCTACGAACGGGGCCAGCACACCACTGCAGACCGCCATCGGCGCGGTCAGCAATGCAGCACGGGTGGGCGTCAGCGAACACACCGACTGTGCGTAGAACATCAGCGGAAGAATCATCGCCGTCACCGCGAATCCGATCACCGCGATCCCGACATTGGCCAGGCTGAAATCCCGGTCGCCGAAGATCGACAGCGGGATCAACGGCTCACGGCGGTTCGCCGACTGCCAGTAGACGAAGGCGACCATGAACGCGATACCGCCCAAGATGACAGCCCATATCCACGGCCGCCAATCCTGCGTCTGGCCTTCCTGTAGCCCGTAGACGATGAGGAACAGGCCGATCCCGGACAGCACCACACCTGGGATGTCGAATCGGTGCGGATTGGTTTCCAACGCCGGGACCAGTCGGGCCGCCAGAACCAGGCCGATGACGCCGACCGGCACGTTGACGAAGAAGATCCACGACCAGCCGAAGTGGTCCACCAGTACCCCGCCGGCCAGTGGGCCGACCAGCGTTGCCACCCCCGCAGTGGCACCCCACATGCTCAGCGCCACCCCGCGCCGGTCCGGCGGAAAGATCCGGGTGATCGTCGACAACGTCTGCGGGGTCAGCAGTGCCGCGCCGACACCCTGCAGCAGACGGGCGGCGATCAGCATGCCGATCGAACCGGACAACCCGCACCAGACCGAGGCCACGGTGAACACGGCCAAGCCCGCCATGTAGAGATTCTTCGGACCGAACCGGTCACCGAGCCGCCCGGACAGCAGCAGCGGAACCGCGTAAGCGAGCAGATAGGCGCTGGTAACCCAGATGATGCTGTCGTAATCGGAGATGTTCAGCGCCGCCATGATGCTCGGGTTGGCCACCGCAACGATCGTCGAATCGACCAGGATCATGAAGAAGCCGACCAGCATTGCCCACAACGCGTTCCAGGGGTTGACGGGCTCCCCGGATTCCGCGGCGTTCACCGCGCCGATGCTGCCAGCAGACCAAAGACCCTTTTCTGCGGGGGTGGAGCGGTTGTTAGGTTTGGGGCGAGCTGAAGGGGGTTCACATGCACGCGGATCGTTTCCGTCATCTGGCCGACACCACGGGACCGTTCGTATCGGTCTACTTCGATGACAGCCACGACACCGCTGACGCGGCGGCGCAGTTGGATGCCCGACTGCGGGACGTGCGCAAACATCTCGAGGAGGCCGTTGCCGAGGGGCGGATCGACGCTGGTGTCATCGAGGCGATCGACGCCTCGGTGCGGGCCAAGCACCCACCGGTGGGCCGCAGCGGCCGCGGTGTGATCGCCGCCGGAACGCGAATCGTCCTGGATCAGCACCTGGCAGTGCCGCCGGTCACGACCATCATCCGGGTCTCGGACCTGCCCTACCTCCTTCCGGTCGTCGAGCACGGCATCCCGCACACCGCCTACCTGCTGGTGGCCGTCGACGGCACGGGCGGCGACATCTCCCTGTACGACGACGGCCGCTCAGGCAGCCAGACCGTCGAGGGCTCCGGCTATCCGGTGCACAAGGCGCACAAGGCCGAGACCGCCGGCTACGGCGGCCCGCAGGGTCGCGTCGAGGAGGCGGTGCGCCGCAACATCCGCGAAGTCGCCGAGCAGGTCACCAAGGTCTGCGACGACAGCGGCGCCGACGTGGTGTTCATCACCGGCGAAGTGGCTTCACGTGCCGAGTTGCTCGCCGAACTGCCTGAACGGGTGGCGGTCAAGGCGGTCCAACTGCGAGGTGGCGGCCGCGCGGCCGGCACCGACCAGGCGGAGGTGGCCCACGAGATCGGCGAGCAGTTCGCCCCCCGGCGGCGCGCGGTCATCGAGGACGCAGCCGAGCGTTTCAACGCGGGTCACGGCGCCGGACTGGCGATCGAGGGTCTGACCGACGTGACGGCCGCTCTGCGCGACGGCTCGGTGGAGACTCTCATCGTCGGCGATATCGGCCAGGCCACCATCGTGGCCGACCACGATCAGCTGCTGCTGTGCGGCACGGACGTGGCCACGGTGTCGGACCTCGGCGGATCGCCCGATCGGGTGCTGCCGGCCGACGAAGCCCTTCCGTTGCTGGCGGTCATCTGCGGCGCCTCGATCGTGCGGGCCGACGGGCTGCTCAGCCCGGCCGACGGGGTGGCGGCGGTGTTGCGTTACGCCGACCCGAACATCGGCTGACGGGCACTCGACGGTGCCTCCGTTCGTTAGCCTGGCGTGACGCCCCGCGAAACGGGGCACCAGCGGACCCGGAGGGAAAGGCCGACATGAGGTTTCGCCGCAAGGAGACGCCACCGGAGAACCTGCCGGCACTGTCCGAGAATTCGGGCCGGTCGCCCAAGCCCGAGGATTCGGGCATGTCCGCCAAGCTCCTTTCCCATGTCCTGGAGTCCAGTGCGCGGCTGCAGGCCCCGGCCGTCAAGGCCTACGTCGGACGGCTGCGACGCTCCAACCCCGATGCCGGTCCGGCTGAGATCGTCACCAAACTGGAGAAGCACTATCTGGCCGCAGTGATGGCCAGCGGTGCCGCAGTGGGATCGGCGGCGGCATTCCCCGGCATCGGGACCATCACGGCACTCTCCGCCGTTGCCGGTGAGACGGTGCTGTTCCTGGAGGCCACCGCCGCCTTCGTCCTCGCCGTCGCCGACGTGCACGGAATCCCGGTGGAGGACCGCGAACGGCGGCGCACCCTGGTGCTGGCCGCACTCGTCGGCGAGGACGGCAACGGCGCGGTCAAAGATCTGCTGGGCGCGACCCGCACCAGCGGCGCCTGGCTGGCCGAGGCGGAACTGTTGCCGTTGCCGGTGGTGTCCCAGCTGAACTCCCGGATGACCCAGTATTTCGTCAAGAAGTACACGATGAAGCGTGCCGCGATGGCGTTCGGCAAGATGTTGCCGGTCGGCATCGGCGCCGCCATCGGTGGTGGGGGCAACCGGATGATGGGCAAGAAGATCGTGGAGAACGCCCGCAAGGCGTTCGGTCCCGCTCCGGCCCGGTGGCCGGGTACCCTGCGGGTCCTACCCGGCGTCGACGACGGTATGACCGAGCGCCCGGCGATCGAGGGCGCCCAGTAACCCTCGATTCACCCCGTCAGGCTTGTGCCTGACGCGCTTCGGGAACACCGCGGACGAGATAGCCTGGTGGGCGTCACCGGGCACAGAATCGAGGCGAGCGTTTCCGTGAGCAACACGAGTTCACCCTTCGGCCAGAACGAGTGGCTGGTCGAGGAGATGTACCGAAAGTTCCGCGACGACCCGTCCTCGGTGAACCCGAGCTGGCACGAGTTCCTCGTCGACTACCACCCCGAACCCACCGGCAA
>JAHBAP020000242.1 GCA_018500005.2 Mycobacterium sp.
AAGAGACAGGGACGGCGGGGGGACGGCGGCGGTCGGGGCCATTCAGGCAGCGACCGGATACGCCACTAGGCTGTCACGAATGCGCCTGGGTCGTATCGCCAGCCCCGATGGAGTGGCCTTCGTCAGTATCGAGGGCAGTACCGGGGAGGAGAGGGACGCCGCCAGCGGTGACTGGATAGCGCGGGAGATAAAAGAGCATCCGTTCGGGACCCCCACCTTCACCGGCCGCTCATGGCCGTTGCGCGACGTGCGCCTGCTGGCGCCGATCCTGGCCAGCAAGGTGGTCTGCATGGGCAAGAACTATGCCGCGCACATCGCGGAGATGGCCGACGCCACCGGCCCCGCCCCCGACGACCCCGTCATCTTCCTCAAGCCCAACACCTCCATCATCGGGCCGGGCGTACCGATTCAACTGCCCGCCAACGCTTCCCCGGTACATCACGAGGGAGAGCTGGCCGCGGTCATCGGCCGGCCGTGCAAGGACGTACCCGCAGCCAGGGCAGGTGAGGTCATTCTCGGCTACACCATCGCCAACGACGTCTCGGCGCGCGATCAGCAGAAGGCCGACGGGCAGTGGATGCGCGCCAAGGGCCATGACACGTTCTGTCCGGTGGGCCCCTGGATCGTCACCGACCTCGACCCGTCGGACCTGGAGATCCGCACCGAGGTGAACGGCCAAGTGCGCCAACGCAGTCGGACATCCCTGATGATTCACGACATCGGCGCCATCATCGAATGGATCTCCGCGGTGATGACATTGCTGCCCGGAGACCTCATCCTCACCGGAACCCCGGAGGGGGTCGGTCCGATCGAGGACGGCGACACCGTCAGCGTCAGCGTCGAGGGTATCGGGACGCTGACCAACCCCGTCATCCGGAAAGGCGCCAAATGACCGCGCAGAATGTGGATCGTGCCGTGCGGGTGCGGTTCTGCCCGTCGCCGACCGGCACCCCGCACGTCGGTCTGGTCCGCACCGCGTTGTTCAACTGGGCTTACGCGCGACACACCGGGGGCACCTTCGTATTCCGCATCGAGGACACCGACGCCGCGCGGGACTCCGAGGAGAGCTACAACGCCATCCTGGAGGCGCTGCGATGGCTCGGCCTGGACTGGGATGAGGGCCCGGAAGTCGGTGGACCGCACGAGCCCTACCGGCAGTCCCGGCGCGGCGAACTCTACCGCGATGTGATCGCGCGCCTGGTCGAGGCAGGCGAGGTCTACCCCGCCTACTCCACCCCGGAGGAGGTCGAGGCCCGGCACCTGGCCGCGGGCCGCAACCCGAAGCTGGGCTACGACAACTTCGACCGCGACCTGACTGCGCAGCAGTGTGCCGACTACGAGGCGCAGGGCCGAAAGCCGGTGTTGCGTCTGCGGATGCCCGAGGAGGACCTCAGCTGGCACGACCTGGTGCGCGGTGAGACGACATTCGCGGCCGGCACGGTTCCCGATTTCGCACTGACCCGTGCCAGTGGGGATCCGCTTTACACCCTGGTCAACCCGGTCGACGACGCCCTGATGAAGATCACCCACGTGTTGCGCGGAGAGGACCTGCTGCCGTCCACACCCCGACAGATCGCCCTGCACCGGGCGTTGATCCGGGTCGGTGTCGGCGAGCGCGTTCCCGAATACGCCCATCTGCCAACGGTTCTGGGGGAGGGCACCAAGAAACTCTCCAAGCGCGATCCGCAGTCGGACCTGTTCTTGCACCGCAAGCGCGGATTCCTGCCGGAGGGTCTGCTGAATTACCTCGCGCTGCTGGGCTGGGGCATCGCCGAGGACCGTGACGTGTTCACCCTGCCGGAGATGGTGGAGGCGTTCGACGTCGTCGACGTCAACTCCAATCCGGCCCGCTTCGACCAGAAGAAGGCGGATGCGATCAACGCCGAGCACATCCGAAGGCTGGCGCCGGAGGAATTCGCCCGCCGGCTGAGCGCCTTCTTCTTCGCACACGGCCACGACACCGGTCTGAGCCAGTCGGATTTCGCCACTGCCGCAGAACTGGTGCAGACCCGCGTCGTCGTGCTCTCCGACGGTTGGGCGCTGCTGCAGTTCCTCAACGACGACGTTTATGCGATCGACCCGAAAGCCGGCGCCAAGGAACTCACCGGCGAGGCTCTAGACGTGCTGGACTCCGCACTCGGCGCGCTGGACGGCCTGGCCGACTGGACCGCCGCCGCCATCGAGAACGCGCTCAAGGGCGCATTGATCGACGGGCTGGGCCTCAAGCCGCGCAAGGCTTTCGGCCCGATCCGGGTCGCCATCACCGGCGCAACCGTCAGCCCGCCGCTGTACGAGTCGATGGAGCTTCTGGGCCGTGACCGCAGCATGCGGCGGCTGCGGGAGGCCCGTGAGGGAGTTGCGCGAAATCTTTGGTAGTCTGCACAGCGTTGTTCTGAAGGCCCGGAATAGATGGTTCTGACCAGCTGTTATGGGTGCCCATGGGGTATGGTGTAATTGGCAACACAGCTGATTCTGGTTCAGCCATTCTAGGTTCGAGTCCTGGTACCCCAGCCAATGGCAGCGATTATGTCGGCACAAATCGGTCGGCTATGCTGTTTCACGTTCTAGCCCCCGTCGTCTAGCGGCCTAGGACGCCGCCCTCTCACGGCGGTAGCGTGGGTTCGAATCCCATCGGGGGTACTCGATCGCCCGGCCCGGTGCCGGGCGTTTCGCTTTCCCGGCGTCGCCTAGTGTGCCGCCGTGGACCCGGCCACCGGCATCGCAGGCAAGCCCAGTTTGCGGTGATCCCAGGAACGCACGCGGTTGGCCGCGATGCGCACCGCGACGCGCTTGTTCATCATCATGTCGACGGCCTCCTTGAGATCGTCGGTATAGGGCCCGTTGTAGCGTTCCCACACGCTCACGCCGACGGCGAAGATGGTGTCCGGGTCGTCGTGGATCTCGGCGATGCCTTCGAAGGACACTCCCACAAGTGAGTCGTAGGTCATCCCACCCTCGATCATGAAGCTGACCCGGGGATTGCGCCGGATGTTGACGACCTTCTGGGATTTGATCTTGGTTTCCACCCAGATGTCGCCGTCGAGGACGCCGTACCACATCGCGACCAGGTGCGGCTGGCCGGCCGGACCGACGGTGGCCATGGTTCCGGTTCGGCTTCTGGCGACGAATTCGGCAATCTCGGCATCGGTCATGACGATCTGGCTGCGCTGGTTGGTTCCCATGGCGCCAGTGTGT
>JAHBAP020000428.1 GCA_018500005.2 Mycobacterium sp.
CGCGGGTGAATTCGATGAAGGCGGCGACGTCGGAGCCGAGGAACATCTCCCCCTCGCCGATGCCCACCACCAGCGGGGTGGAACGCCGCGCGGCGACGATGGTCCCCGGATCGGCGGAGTGGGAGAACACCACCGTGAAGTGGCCCTCCAGACGGCGCAGCACCGCCAGCGCGGAGGCGACGAAATCGCCGGTCGTCGAACCCTGCCGATAAGCGCGAGCGACCAGATGGACCGCTACCTCGGTGTCGGTGTCGCTGGCGAACTCCACGCCGTCGGCCTCGAGCTCGGCGCGCAGGGCGGCGAAGTTCTCGATGATGCCGTTGTGCACCACCGCGAACTCGCCGGCGGCGTCGCGGTGCGGGTGGGCGTTGCGGTCGGTCGGCCGGCCGTGGGTGGCCCACCGGGTGTGGCCGATCCCGGCGGTTCCGGTCAACGCGGACGGATCGGTTTCGGCCAGGGCGGCCTCCAGGTTGGCCAGTCGGCCGGCGCGACGGCGAACCGTCAGATTGCCGTGCCCGTCGAGCAGTGCCAGGCCCGCGGAGTCGTAGCCGCGGTACTCCATCCGGCGCAGCGCATCGACGACGACGTCCTTGGCGGGGCGATGCCCGACGTACGCCACGATTCCGCACATGGTCTACCAGGGTAGTCCAGCCCATCGGCACCCTCGGTCGGCTACGGTCGGAGGGTGGCCAAGATCAAGTCGTTGTTCACCGCCCTGACCCGGCGTGGCCCGCATCAGGTTCTGCGCGGCGACCTGGGTTTCGCCGGTCTGCCCGGCGTCGTGTACACCCCGGCTTCCGGCTTCCACCTGCCCGGGGTGGCATTCGGTCATGACTGGCTCAACGAGTCCGACGACTACGCCGGGACGCTCGAGCATCTGGCCAGTTGGGGCATCGTTGCCGCCGCCCCGGACACCCAGTTGGGGTTTGTGCCTTCCGCGCTGACACTGGGCCATGACCTGGCCACCTCGCTGGACGTCATCTCCGGGGTGCGGCTGGGAATCGGGGAGATCAGCGTCGCCAGCGACAAGCTCGCGCTGGCTGGGCACGGCTTCGGCGCCTCCGCGGCGGTTTTGGCCGCTGCCGACGATATTGCAGCGGCCCGGGTGGCCGCGGTCGCAGCGGTGTTCCCGGCGGTCACCAAACCCTCCGCAGAGGCCGCCGCGGCCACGCTGAGCGTCCCCGGGCTGGTGCTCGCCACCCCCGACGACGCGAAATCCCTCCGAACCGACGCCCTTGAGGTGGCGGCAGGCTGGGACGGAGCGGTACTGCGGGTGGTCGACAAGGCCAGCGCGGCCGGTCTGGCCGAGAAACGCCGGATCAGCCGACTGCTGGGCTTTCCGGGCCCCAGTGACCAGACCCAGAAGACGGTCCGTGCACTGCTGACCGGTTTCCTGCTCTTCCACCTGACCGGCGACAAGAGTTACAAGGATTTCGCCGACCCGGAGGCCGCGCTGCCGCATACCAGCCGGCCGGACCCGGAGGCACCCCCGGTGACGGCCGAGGACCGGATCGTCGCGCTGTTCCGATAGCGTGCCAACCAACTGGTTGGTGATATAACCGGTGCATGCGAACCGGCATCTTTCTGTCCTACGCGGGCGGCTTCAAAGAGACTGTCGAACAGGTCGTCACGCTCGAAAAGCAGGGCGTGAACCTGGTCCTGGTGGCCGAGGCGTACTCGTTCGACGCCGTCAGCCAGTTGGGTTTCCTGGCGGCCAGGACATCCACCATCGAACTGGGCTCGGGGGTGGTTCCGATCTATACCCGAACCCCGACCCTGCTGGCGATGACCGCGGCCGGTCTGGACTACGTCTCCGACGGCCGGTTCCGGTTGGGTATCGGCACCTCGGGACCGCAGGTCATGGAGGGATTCCACGGGGTGCCTTTCGACGCCCCACTCGGCCGCACCCGCGAGGTGGTCGAGATCTGTCGCGAGGTGTGGCGCCGGTAACGGCTGCACCATCCGGGCAAGCACTACCAGATCCCGCTTCCCGCGGATCGCGGAACAGGTTTGGGCAAAGCGCTCAAACTCATCAATCAGCCTGTGCGCGAACGCATCCCGATCCACATCGCATCGCTTGGCCCTAAGAACGTCGAACTAACCGCCGAGATCGCCGAGGGCTGGCAGCCGGTGTTCTTCCTGCCCGAGCGCGCCGACGACGTGTGGGGCGATGCACTACGTGCCGGAAAGGCCAAGCGGGACAACAGCCTCGGTGACCTCGACGTCATGGTGGGGGTTTCGCTGGCCGTCGGCGACGACGTCGAGGACCGGCTTCAGTGGGCCAAACCGCAACTCGCGCTGTATATCGGCGGCATGGGCGCAAAGGGCCGCAATTTCTACCACGACGTGGCGACCCGGTACGGATTCGGCGAGGTCGCCGACCGCATTCAGGAGTTGTACCTGTCCGGCCGCAAGGCCGAGGCGATCGCGGCGGTGCCTGACGAACTGGTGCGCGGTGTGTCGCTGATCGGGCCGCCCGGCTACGTCAAGGAACGGATCGCCGCGTTCGCCGAGGCCGGGGTCACCACCCTGCTTGCCACCCCGGTCACGGCCGACCCCGTCGAGTACGTCAATTTCGTGGAGCGCTTCCAGCAGTTGGCGTGAGTCCTACTCGCCCACCTGGGGCAGTTCGTCCGCGGCGATCTCGCATGGAGTCCGGGGGTCGGGGCCTGCGGCCGGCAGCTGGGGCGGCGCCGGGGACTCGACGACGGGTGCCGCCGGGGGCGGCGGGGCGGGTTCCGGCGGCATTTCCGCGGCCAGCAACGGCGGCTGCGGCGGCGGCTCCGGCAACAACTCCGACTCCGGCTCCGGTTCAGGCCCCGGTTCCGGTTCCGGCCCCGGCTCTGGCCCTGGCTGCCGCTGGGGCACCGCCGAATCGACCTGCCGCGGCGATTCCGGCGTGGGCGGGGGCGTTCCCGACTCCTCAGGGCTATCGGCAGACGGCGGCGCTCCGAGGTCTTCGGGGACCACCGCGTCGGCAATCTGCGCGATCAGACCAACGAGGGAACCGCCGATGTCGGGCAGTCCGACCGATGGCCACGACAGGGCCGGCAGCGCGGCCGATGCCGGAGCGGCATAGCCGGGCGGAGTCTCGAAGTTCGGCTGGGGACGGTCGTCGATCCTGGCGGAGGTCTGCGCGTAGCCCTGCTGGGGCTCGGCGGGTTCGGGGGCGCCGTCGGGTGCCGAACCGGCGTGCTCCATCCCATCTCGCAAGGATCGGAACTCCGCCGCCGCCCCCTGCAGCGCCGCGACCAATTCGGCGGCGTCGCCGCACTGCCCGCCGAGTAAATTCGTTGCGCTGCAACTGGACTCACTGCGCCATCCATCGGCGACGATGGACAGCGCATCGCGATGCAGAGCCAGCGCTTCGGCAGCCAGCACGGTCGCCGCGGCCAGTGCGGAGACGTCGCAGTCGATTGCGCTGCGGTTGTCGGGGTTCACCGCAACGCCTGCGCCGCCCGGTTCTCACTGTCGATGAAATGCTCCGCGCTGGTGCGCAGGGACGCCGCGGTTTCACGGGCCGCCCGCTGCCACCGCCCGATATCGCCCACCAGTCGGTCGACCGCGGCGCGCACACCCGCGTCGGCGTCGAATCTCAACGCGCCCAGGTGGACGGTCAGAACTCCGTGGAGCAGGTCCGCAGCGGCATCCAGCCGATGGGCGGCACGCCGCAAGGCCTGCGGGTCAACCGATGTATCCATACCGGTAATGACGTTGCGGGTTCCGATCCCGTTCCGATCAGTTCTCGGCGCTGACCGATCTGGCGACTCGCCGGGCGACTTGGCGCGCGGTGTCCTCGTCAGCGGCTTCGACCATGACCCGGACGATCTGTTCGGTTCCCGAGGGCCGCAGCAGGATCCGCCCGGTGTCGCCGAGTTCGGCCTCGGCTTCGGCCACGGCGCTCTGAACTGCCGGCGCCCGTGCGACGGTGGCCTTGTCGGCGACCTCCACGTTGATCAGAACCTGCGGCATCGACTGCATCGGCGCCGCCAGTGCGGCAAGCGTCGACCCGGTCCGCGCCATCCGGTCCATCAGTCGCAGGCCGGTGAGGATTCCGTCGCCGGTGGTGCCGAACGCCGGGAGCACGATATGGCCGGACTGCTCACCGCCCAGGCTGTACTCGCCGGCCCGCAGTTCCTCCAGGACATAGCGGTCACCCACGGCGGTGGGCTTCACCTCGATGCCGGCTTCGCGCATCGCAACGTGCAGCCCCAGGGTGCTCATCACGGTGGCCACCAGC
>JAHBAP020000526.1 GCA_018500005.2 Mycobacterium sp.
CGCCGCCGGCGCGGGGGTCTCGCCAGCATCGGAGATGATCGCCAACTCGCCGCCGACGGCGACGGTGTCGTCCTCGTGGGCGACGATCTTGCTCAGCACGCCGGAGGCCGGGGCCGGGATCTCGGTGTCGACCTTGTCGGTGGACACCTCCAGCAGTGGCTCGTCCACCTCGACGGTGTCACCCTCCTGCTTCAGCCAGCGGGTGACGGTGCCCTCGGTGACGCTCTCACCAAGTGCGGGCATCTGGACGGAGACGGCCATGTCTGTGGACTCCTCGTAGCGATCGGGCTGTGTTGACCCAATCCTGTCATTGTCGACCCCTCGTCGGCGCATAAGTTCCAAGGTCGTTTTCTCTGGCACCATCGAAAGGGCGGTCAGTTCGAGAGGAGATTGCGGCGGTGGGCCTGTTCGACAGGATCCGGCGAAGGCGGAGCAGTGACGCGCGGGATGCCCCCGACCTGCGTTACCTGGGAAAATGGGCGGCCGAACGCACCGGAGTGGAGGCTTTCGTCGAACCGCAGACGACGGTGACCCCGATGACCGTGGTCTTGGTTGCCGCTGACGGCGAGTGGACCCGCCGCCCGGCCGGCGGACCCGCCGGGGCGCGGCGTGTCGGGGAACGGCTGGGCATCCCCGTGTACGACGTGCAGAAGGTCGGCTACCCGCAGCGGATGCGCGACCACGACGCCCGGCGCCGGATCGCCCGCCGCCGCGCCCAGCGTGCCGAATTCGACGGGCAATAATCGTTGGATGCCGACCCGATTCATCGAGTCCCCCGACGGAACCAGTCTCGCGGTCTACGAAGAAGGGAATCCGAACGGGCCGACAGTGGTGCTGGTGCACGGCTGGCCGGATTCGCATGTGCTGTGGGACGGGGTCGTCGATCTGCTGGCAGACCGCTACCGCATCGTCCGTTACGACAACCGGGGGGCCGGAAAATCGGCGGTGCCCGGGGATGTCGAGGCCTACCGGGTGGCCACTCTCGCCGATGACTTCGAGGCCGTCATTTCCCAGGTGTGCCCGACCGAAAAGGTTCACGTGGTCGGTCATGACTGGGGTGCGGCGACGATGTGGGAGTACGTCACCCGGCCGCAGGCCGTGTACCGGGTTGCCTCTTACACTTCGGTCTCCGGACCCGATCCGGTGGCGTTGAGCCGTTTCATCCGTGAAGGGCTGGCCCGCCCGTATCGTCCGCGCCGGTTCGCTCGAGCCTTCGCCCAGGCCGCCCACTTCAGCTACATGGTCGCGTTCTCCATCCCGGTGCTCGCCCCGGCCGCGATGCGATCCTTCCTGGCCCGCTGGATGAACCGGAGTCTGATCACCGTCGGCATCCCGCCGGATCGCCGTCACCAGGGCCCCACCCTCATCGCCGACGCCACCAATGGCCTGAAGATCTACCGGGCCAACTTCTTTCGCGCACTGACCGGTCCGCTGGCCGACCGCCATGTCGAGGTTCCGGTGCAGCTACTGGTCAACACCGAAGACAAGTTCGTCCGGCCACACGTCTACGACGACACCCCGCGCTGGGTTTCGCGACTGTGGCGCCGTGACATCCACGCCGGCCATTGGCTGCCGATGTCGCATCCGCAGGTGCTGGCCGCCGCCGTCGACGAGTTCGCCCGGCACCTCGACGGTGCCCCGGCCAGCCGCGCCTTGCTGCGAGCTGAGGTCGGCCGGTCGCGAAAAAGTTTCGGCGACAACCTCGTTGCGGTCACCGGGGCAGGCAGCGGGATCGGACAGGCCACCGCGCTCGCCTTCGCCGCCGAGGGCGCGGAGGTGGTGGTCAGCGATATCGACGAAGCGGCCGCCGATCAGACCGCCGCGCGAATCCGCGAGGGCGGCGGGGTCGCGCACAGCTACTCCCTCGACGTCGCCGACGCAGACGCCGTCGAACGATTCGCCGACCGGGTCTGCGCCGAGCACGGCGTGCCCGACATCGTGGTCAACAACGCCGGGATCGGTATCGCGGGCAATTTCCTGGACACCCCGGCGGATCAGTTCGACCGGGTGCTCGACGTCAATCTCGGCGGCGTGGTCAACGGCTGCCGGGCCTTCGCACGCCGACTGGTGGCGCGGGGGACCGGGGGGCACATCGTCAACGTCGCCTCGATGGCGGCCTACGCCCCGCTGAGTTCCCTCAACGCCTACTGCACCTCCAAAGCGGCGGTCTACATGTTCTCCGATTGTCTGCGTGCCGAACTCGACGACGCCGGGATCGGACTGACCACCATCTGCCCGGGACTGATCAACACCAACATCGTCTCGGCCACCGGCTTCCACACGTCCCGGGAGTCCGCGGTCCCGGCCCGCCGCGCCCAGTTGGAGCGGATGTTCGAGATTCGCCGGTACGGTCCGGAGAAAGTGGCGGCCGCCATCCTCGCGGCGGTGCGCGCCAACAAGGCGGTGCGCCCGGTGACCCCGGAGGCCTACCTGCTGTACGGCACGTCCAGGTTCCTGCCTCCGGTTTTGCGCAGTACCGCCCGCGGAAAAGTGGTCTGATATCGCTCGTGCGATGGTTCGCTGAAAGTCCGCTGCTGACGCTGTTCACCTGTATCGGACTGGGCAGCGTCTTTGGCCGTATTCGCTTCGGCCCGGTGTCCTTCGGACCTGCCGGGGCGCTGTTCGTGGCTCTGGCGCTGTCGGCCCTCGAACCCAAAGCGGCGCTGCCGCCGATCGTCACCACCCTGTCGCTGTGCGTGTTCTGCTACATGGTCGGTATCGCCGCCGGCCCGGCATTCATCGGCGCCATCAAGACCGGGTGGCGTCCGGTCGTGGTGTCGCTGTCGGCGGTCTTCGCGATGGCTCTCGCGGGCCTGTTCGTCGGCAAGGCGTTCGGATTCGACACCGGCACCATCGCCGGAGCGTTCTCCGGGGCCGGCACGGCCACCGCCGCGCTCGGCGCGGTCCAGGAACAACTCGCCGCCGGCGGGGCGATCCCGCCGCAACCCGCCATCCGCCACGCCGGCGCCCATCCGATCACCCTGGTGCCGGCCATCCCGGCCCGCCCCCCGCCGCGCTCGGCGCGGCCCAGGAACAACCCGCCGCCGGGGGGGGTCTCCCGCCGCAACCGGCCATCGGCTACGCGGTCGCCTATCCGATCACCGTGTTGCTGACCATCCTGGCCTGCACATACCTGATCAGCGCGGGCAGGCGGAAGCCGACCGCCGAGGATCGGCAGAAGGTCTCGCCGATCGTGATCCGGACCGTCGAACTCGCCGGGGATCCCGGGTTGAACATCCATGCCCTGCAGGAGCGTTACGGCGCGGTGGTGTCCAGGCTGACCCGCGGCGGGCAGACGGTGGTCGCCCATGCCGCCGAGGGTCTGGCCGCCGGTGACCTGCTCACCGTGACCGCTCGCGAGGACGTCAGCGAGAAACTCATCGCAGACCTGGGAAGGCCTGCGCCGCAAGAACCCTGGCTGGACCGCTCCAGTATCGACTTCCGGCGGATCTCGCTGTCGAATCCGGCCTACGTCGGCCGCGAATTGCACGATCTGCGGATGGAAGAGCGGTTCGATGCCGTGGTCAGCCGGGTCCGCCGCGGCGACGTCGATATCATCGCCACCCCCGACCTGGTGCTGTGCAGTGGTGACCGGCTTCGGGTGACCGCACCGCGGGAGCGGCTGGCCGAGATCGCCAAGGAACTGGGCGATTCCGAGCGTGCCGCCGGCGATATCAACGCGATCGGACTCGGGCTGGGCCTGGCTCTGGGCCTGATGCTGGCCTTCCTCAAGATCCCACTGCCCGGCGGCGGCGCACTGGTGCTCGGCACCGCGACCGCGCCGCTGGTGATGGGGGTGATCCTCGGTGCGATCGGGCGGACCGGCCCGGTGGTGTGGACGCTGCCCGGCAACGTCAACAACACCCTCAATCAGTTCTCGTTGCTGATCTTCCTAGTGGCCGTCGGTAGCGGGGCCGGTCCCGGACTGGTCAAAGCGCTGCAGTCCGAAGGTCTTCAACTCGTGGTGTTGGGCTTCGCCATCGCCGCGGCGCACGCTCTGGTGTGCGTGATCGGACTGCGCTTCGTGCTCAAGTACGGCACGGCCCGGGCGTTGGGCGGGCTGACCGGCTCCCAACTCAACCCCGCTCCGTACGCCTACGCCATGTCGAAGCTGCCCGACCAACGGGTGGCCGTCGGCTATGCGGTGTTGTTCCCGGTCTCCATGATTGCCAAGGTGTTCCTGGCCCAGCTGATGGTGGTGTTCTTCTAGGGGGAGTGCGCGTCGAGGAACTCGTCGATCATCTTCCATGTCGTGTTCACCGCGGCGCGCCCGGTCAGCACCCCCAGGTGCCCGCCGGGGGCGGTCTCAAGGCGTACGTCGGGAGAGTTGGGCAACAGTTCGCCGACGTGCAGGGCGACGTCGACCGGCACCATGACATCGGAGGTGCCGGCCACGTTCATCACGGGGACCCGGATATCGGCGAGGTCGACCATTCTGGTCGGGCCCTGAACCTTGCCGTCGGCCAGCTCGTTCTGCTGAATCAACCGCTGGTAGACCTGAAGCGTGGCCCGTCCCGGGTAAGCCAGCATGCTGTTCATCAGCCCGTCGACGGCCTCGACGTGGCCCAGCCATTCGCGGTCGTCGCGGTGCTTGAGCAACGTGATCGGCTTCTTCAGGTAGGTCGTGATCGACGTCGCCTTGAACGCCGGTCCCACGATCTGTGCCGGCACACCGCCGAGCACCTTGAAGACGGTGCCGAGAATCTTCCCGTTGGTGTACTTGCCGACGGCGCGCACCGGGGCGGCCATCGGATTCTTGCTCATGTCGAACGGGCTGGCGACCATCGTCACGGACTTGATCGGCAGGTCCGGGAACGCGGCGGCGGTAAGGATGGCGATCACCCCGCCGAGGCACCAGCCCAGCAGGTTGACCGGCTTGCCGCCGGTGTCCTCCGACACCCTCCTGATGGCGTCGGGCACCGTGTCGCCGATCCAGTGCTCGAGTCCGATATCACGGTCGGCCAGCCCGATCTCGCCGTAGTCCACCAGGTAGACCTGGCGGCCCTCGTTGAGCAGATGCTCGGTCAGCGAGTTACCCCGGCGCAGATCGAAGCACACCGACTGCGCCCCCAGTGGTGGGACGAGCAGGACCGGGTCGCCCTTGACCGTGTCGGTGGTGGGAAGGTAGCGGCGCAGGGTTGCCTTGCGGGCCTCGTTGATCACCTCCGACGGCATCCGGGTGGTGTCGGCGATGCCACCCTTGATCAGGAAGTCGTACATGTTGGACACTGCCTGCCGGCGTTGCTCCAGGGTCCGGTTCCTATCGAAGATCGAGGCCATGCGCCGAGGATACGGTGACCAAACGGCTGGCTCAGCCGTTCACCGAGATGTCCTCAAGAGCCGCGAACAGCGTCCGCACCGGAACCCCGGTCCCGCCCTTGGGGGTGTAGCCCCATGGGCCACCGGAGTTGTAGGCCGGGCCGGCGACGTCGAGGTGCGCCCACTGGACTCCTTCGGCGACAAACTCCCGAAGGAACACCCCGGCCACCAGCATCCCGGCGAAACGCTGCGAACTGATGTTGGCCAGATCGGCCACCGTGGACTTGAGGTCGTCGGTGAGTTCGTCGGGGAGCGGCATGGGCCAGCCGTTCTCGCCCTCCCGCTGGGACAGCGCGGCCACGCGGTCGCGGAACTCGTCGCTACCCATGACACCGGGGATCCGGGCGCCCAGTGCGACGGTCTGCGCACCGGTCAGAGTCGAGGTCTCGATCAGGTAGTCCGGGGAGTCCTCGCAGGCCCGCACGATCGCGTCGGCCAGTATCAACCGACCCTCGGCGTCGGTGTTGAGCACCTCCACGGTGATCCCGCCGTACTGGGTCAGCACATCGCCGGGCCGCTGGGCGGTCGCCGAGGGCATGTTCTCGGCCATCGGGACGGTGGCGATGACGTCGATCGGCAGCTTCTGGTCGGCCACCAGAACCATCGTGGCGATCACCGCGGCGGCCCCGGCCATATCGGAGGTCATGTGATGCATCTGGGCGGCCGGCTTGATGGAGATGCCGCCGGTGTCGAAGGTGATGCCCTTGCCGACCAGCGCGACCTTCCTGGCCTTCTTGCCCTTGCCGCCTTTATAGGTCAGCCGCACCAGACGCGGCGGGTTGGCCGAGCCCTGGCCCACTCCGATGATGCCGCCGAAGCCCTGCTTGGCCAATGCCTTCTCGTCGAGCACCTCGACACTCAGGCCGGCCCCGGTACCGAGAATCTTTGCCCGCCTGGCGAATTCGTCGGGGTGCAGGTGGCTGGGCGGGGTGTTGACCAGATCGCGGGCGGTGCACACCGCCGAGGCGATCGCCACCGCGCGCACAGCCCGACTCTTAGCGTCCTTCGCGGTGGACAGGGCGGTGATGGCCGTCAGGCCCGGGTCCTTGGGCGCGGTCTTCTCACTGCGGAACTCGTGCATCTGGTAGCCGCCGAGGATCAGGCCCTCGATCGCGGCGTCGAGGTGTTGCTCGGACAGCAGGGTGATGACTGTCTGCACCCCGTGCAGCGATCGGGCGGCCGCTCCGGAGGCGCGCCGGATCACCTCGGCGGCCCATTCGTCGCGCGGTGCGCCCAGGCCCACCGCCAGCACGCTGCCCACCGACAGCGACGGGATATGCAGCCGCGTCACCTGTTCGGCACCCGCCTTGGCGCCCAGGGCCCGCAGTGCCACCTCGATCTCGCCGATGGCCTCGGCGTCGAGGAACGGCCCGCCGACGACCTTCGGGGCGCCGTCCTCACCGGGGCCGCTGACGACCGGTACCAGCAGGACCGAAGAGCCGTGTCCCCGTTTGGGGACCGAGGTGGCGACGCTGACGGCGGGGGCGATGTATCCGGGTTGGGTGCTCACCAGCGACACCCTAATCGGCTGCGGTTTAGGGTTGCCCTCGTGACTGACGAAGAGTTGTTACACGGCCCGTTGGAGAGCCGCCACCGCGACCGCGGCGCCACCTTCGCCCCGTTCGGCGGGTGGCTGATGCCGGTGTCCTACGCGGGCACCGTCGGCGAGCACACCGCGACCCGCGGGGCGGTCGGACTGTTCGATGTAAGCCATCTCGGCAAGGCCCTGGTAGCCGGCCCAGGAGCGGCGGAGTTCGTCAACTCCGCACTGACCAACGATCTGCACCGGATCGGCCCCGGCAAGGCCCAGTACACCCTGTGCTGCACGCCCGACGGCGGTGTCATCGACGATCTCATCACCTACTACGTGAGCGACGACGAGATCTTCCTGGTGCCCAACGCCGCCAACGCCGCCGCGGTGGTCGCCGCGCTGCAGGAGGCTGCGCCGCAAGGTGTTTCGGTCACCGATCAACACCGGTCCTACGCAGTGCTCGCCGTCCAGGGTCCGAAGTCGGGTGAGGTCCTGCAGGCGCTGGGCATGCCGACCGACATGGACTACATGGGCTACGCCGACACCGAGTACGCCGGCGTGCCGGTCCGGGTCTGCCGCACCGGCTACACCGGGGAGCCCGGCTACGAGCTGCTGCCCCCGTGGGGCGCCGCACCGGGGGGGTTCGGCGCGCTGGCCGCCGAAGTGGAGGGGCGCGGTGGACAGTTGGCCGGTCTGGGGGCCCGCGACACGTTGCGCACCGAGATGGGTTACCCCCTGCACGGCCACGAACTCTCCCTGGAGATCTCACCGCTGCAGGCCCGTTGTGGATGGGCGGTCGGATGGTCCAAAGACGCGTTCTGGGGCCGCGACGCCCTGCTAGCCGAGAAGCAGGCCGGCCCGCGCCGACTGCTGCGCGGGCTGCGCGCGGTGGGCCGTGGCGTGCCGCGGGCCGAGATGACGGTGCTGCGCGACGCCCAGCCGATCGGCGTCACGACCTCGGGGACTTTCTCCCCGACGCTCGGGGCCGGAATAGCCCTGGCGCTCATCGACACCGACGCCGACGTGGCCGACGGATCGCTGGTCAGCGTCGACGTGCGGGGACGGACGCTGGACTGCGAGGTCGTCAAGCCGCCCTTCGTCGATGTCAAGACCAGATAGCCGCAGCGATAAGATGGCGCCATGTCCCAGGCCACGCTGAGTTTCGACGTGCAGCGCAACGCCCATCCGGCCAGCGATGCGCAGCGAAACGCGATCCTCGCCGACCCGGGATTCGGCAAGTACTGCACCGACCATATGGTCTCGATGCTCTATGACCGCGATCGTGGTTGGTACGACGCACAGGTGGTGCCCTACGGGCCCATCGAGCTGGATCCGTCGGCGATCGTGCTGCACTACGCACAGGAGGTCTTCGAGGGCCTGAAGGCCTACCGGTGGGCCGACGGGTCGATCGTCTCGTTCCGGCCGGAGGCCAACGCGGCCCGGCTGCGCGCCTCCGCGCGGCGGCTCGCCATTCCGGAACTTCCCGATGAGGCGTTCATCGAATCCCTCCGCCAACTGGTCGCCGTCGACCACGAGTGGGTTCCGCCGGCCGGGGGAGAAGCCTCGCTGTACCTGCGTCCCTTCATCATCGCCACCGAGCCGGGCCTGGGTGTTCGTCCCTCGGCGCAGTACCGGTACCTGGTGATCGCCTCGCCGGCCGGCGCGTACTTCAAGGGCGGTATCAAACCGGTCAGCGTGTGGCTGTCCACCGAGTACGTTCGCGCCAGCCCCGGTGGCACCGGTGCCGCCAAGTTCGGTGGCAACTACGCGGCTTCACTGCTCGCCCAGGCCGAGGCCGCCGAGCACGGCTGCGATCAGGTGGTCTGGCTCGACGCCATCGAACGCCGCTACATCGAGGAGATGGGCGGGATGAACCTGTTCTTCGTCTTCGGCAGCGGAGGCTCGGCCCGGTTGGTAACTCCTGAACTGAGCGGCTCGCTACTGCCCGGCATCACCCGCGACTCACTGTTGCAGTTGGCTTCCGATGCCGGATTCGCGGTGGAGGAGCGCAAGATCGACGTCGAGGAGTGGCGCAAGGGCGTGGCCACCGGCGAGATCACCGAGGTCTTCGCCTGCGGCACCGCGGCGGTGATCACTCCGGTCGCACAGGTGAAGTACGGCGAGGGGGCCTTCACCGTCGGCGACGGGCAACCCGGCGAAGTGACCATGGCTTTGCGTGACACCCTCACCGGTATCCAGCGTGGCACCTTCGCGGATACGCACGGCTGGATGACCCGGCTCCGCTGACGCTTCGCGGGTTGTGCTGGATGACCCGGCTCCGCTGACGCTTCGCGGGTTGTGCTGGATGACCCGGCTCCGCTGACGCTTCGCG
>JAHBAP020000114.1 GCA_018500005.2 Mycobacterium sp.
CTCTGGGCCGCCTGCCGAACCTGCAGGCCCTGTCGTGGAACCCGGTGGTCACCCGGGCGAACCTTGCCGCATTCGAGGCGAGCCAGCGCGAGCAACCGGGCTTGGCGAACTTCACCGTCACAGAACGCGACGCCAACGGCAAGCCACGGCCGGTCTCCCCTCGTCCCGAGTACGTCGTGGTCGCCTATATCGAGCCGATCGCAGACAATCGCAACGCTCTGGGCTTCGACATCTACTCCAACCCGGTACGGGCAGCCGCCATCGAGGAATCCCGCGACACCGGCCAACCCGCAGCCACCGGCCCGATCGATCTGGTTCAGGAGTCCGGCACCCAGAAAGGCATGCTCGCACTCCTGCCGGTCTACAAGGGCGGGACCGACCCGGGCAACGAAGCGGCCCGACGCGCCGAACTGCGCGGCTTCGCAGTCGGCGTCTACCGCCTGACCGACATGCTTGCCGAAACCTTCCGCGGCGCGGACTGGGACAGCGTCGGGGTGACACTCGTCGACGTCAGCGACAGTGCGGATCCCGTCGTCATCGCCGATCTTCCGGCCCGAAACCCCGGCGCGACCGATCAGGTCAGTGCCGGACCGACGGCGACCACGCTGCCGCTCAATGTCTACGGACGCACCTGGGAACTGACGGTGCATCCCACCAGCGCGGCGTTCACCGACAGCAGAAGCGGCGTCATGGCCATCTTGCTGCTGGCCGCGCTGGCGGTGACCTTCCTGCTCGAGGGTTTCCTGCTCGTCCTCTCCGGCATGGAATCACTGGCGCGACGGCTGATGTCCGAACTCGGCAGCGCCGCCCGCTACGTCACCTCGATCCTTCCCCGCGATCTGGACGCCCCAGTGCCCGTTACTTCCCGGTACGTGCCCTCCGAGGAACTTGGTGGCGACAGCTTCGACTACCGGTGGATCGACGACGACCCCCTCATCGTCTACGTGGTCGACGTGTCCGGCCACGGCATCGCCCCCGCCATGTTCTCGGTGTCGGTGCACAACCTGCTGCGCTCGGGAACCCTCGACCTGGACACTCTTCGCGATCCCGGCCGAGTTCTGACCGAACTCAATCGGCTCTTCCAGATGGACCGACAGGCCGGCAACTACTTCACCATCTGGTACGGCGTTTACCAGCCCTCGACCCACACCCTGCGGTACGCACGGGCCGGACACCCCCCGGCGATCGTGCTCAATGCCGATGGCTCCGAACCCGTGCAACTGCCGTTGGGGTCCGTCCCGATCGGGGTGCTCGAGGACATCACCTACGAAACCCACAGTTACCCGCTGCGACCGGGTTCTGAGCTGTTGATCTACAGCGACGGCGCATTCGAGCTCGTTCTTCCCGGCGGCGAGCGCTGGGGCCTCGAGGAGTTCATCGACCTTTGCGCCAGCACCGCACGCTCACCGCAGTGGACCCTCGACGGATTGGTCGGCCAACTCCGGCAGCGATCCAAGACCGGACACTTCGACGACGACTGCACCCTGGTCCGCGTCAGCATTCCCGCGAGTTCGCCCGCCGACCAGGCGGATTTCTCGATCTGAGCGCACACTTCGGCATCCTTGAGGGATGTACCGAGTAATCCAGTGGGCTACCGGCGGTGTCGGCCGGGCCGCGATCCAAGGCGTACTGCGCCATCCCGAGTTGGAACTGGTCGGCTGCTGGGTCCACAGCGCCGATAAGGCCGGCCGCGACGCGGCCGAACTGGCCGGCGAGCCCCCGATAGGGGTCGCGGCCTCCTGCGACACCGAGGCCCTGCTCGCTTTGGATGCCGACTGCGTCGTGTACTCCCCGCTGCTGCCGGACGACGCCGTGGTCGCGGCGCTGCTGCGATCGGGCAAGAACGTGGTCACCCCGGTGGGCTGGGTGTACCCGGACCGGCAGAGCCCGGCGGTGCAGGCGCTGGAGGCGGCCGCTCTGGCGGGAAACGCCACCCTGCACGGCTCCGGCATCCACCCCGGCGGCATCACTGAACGGTTCCCGCTGATGGTCTCGGCGCTGTCTTCGGCAATCACCGGCGTTCGCGCCGAGGAATTCTCCGACCTGCGCACCTACAACTCCCCCCTGGTGGTGCGGGAGGTGATGGGTTTCGGACTGACCCCCGAGCAGGCGGTGGCCGGGCCGATGGCGGCGCTGCTGGAGGGCGGCTTCAAGGCGTCGGTCCGGATGGTGGCCGACCAACTGGGGTTTCCCGCCGAACCGCGCATCAGGTCCACCCAGGAGGTCGCGGTGGCGGTGCACGGCACCGATGAGTTGATCGTCCCCATGCAAGCCGGGACAGTCGCGGCGCGCCGGTTTCGCTGGGAGGCCATCGTGGCGGGCCGGCCGGTGGTGACCGCCGCGGTCAACTGGCTGATGTGCGAGGGGGAGCTTGACCCGCCGTGGACGCTGGGCGAGCAGGGCGAGCGCTTCGAGGTGGAAATCACCGGCGACCCCGACATCCTGCTGACGTTCAAGGGCCTGCAACCCGAGACGGTCGCCCAGGGCCTGATCCGCAACCCCGGTGTGGTGGCCACCGCCAACCACTGCGTGAGCGCCATTCCCTACGTGTGCGACGCATCCCCGGGGATCAAGACCTATCTGGACCTGCCACTGATTTCGGGAAGGGGCACAACGGAATCGAACAGACCCTTGGTAGGCTGAGACGCGCTTGAGTAGACAGGCTGGCGACTGATAGTTTCTTTGCTTAAACAGTCGATTCGCGACATTCATCCAACAATGACGCAGCTTGAGCATTTTCGTAACTTTGCTCAAAACTGCCTGCAGCCCTGCGGAGGGGGCCAGAGCGGTGCTGAACCTGCCCGAGCACTCATTGCGCGAGGCGCTCTCCATCGCGGCGGACAGCGCTGATCGGTACAGCCGGGTGGAGCAACTTGCGGCCTTGCTCGATGAATTGGAGGTCGGCCTGGCATCGGTCGATCCCGAAGGGGACTTCGCGACTGTCAACGATGCCGGCGCCTCGCTACTGGGGATCCGCCCCGGAAAGAGGACCGCGACCGAGTTCGCCGAGGTCATGCGGAGCCTCGCCAGCCGGGCCATCAACCACAAGGAAGCCGTCGAACAGCTGCGGGCGGTCGAACGGGACCCGGCGGCAGAGTTCAGAACGACGTGGGCATTCGGCAACGCACCCACCCACCTGGGCGTCCTCTCCCAGCCCGCGCCGTTCGCCGGATTCAACGGACGCATCTGGGCCTTCTACGACAACTCCGTGCTGGCCGAGGCGCTCGACGCCGGCCGGCGAGCGGACGCCCTGGTGCGAGCCCGCACCGATGGGATGCTGGACCCGCAGGTGCTCCTGGAGGGCGTCTGGCGCGACGGCGAGGTCGTCGATCTGATCTACCGGGACGTGAACGTTGCGACCTGCGAGTACCTGGGTATGGACCGGGCCGAACTGATCGGTCAAAGCCTGCTGCGCTCGCTGCCCAACATCGACGGCTCCGGCCTGCTCTCGCACTACACCCGCTGCGCTCAGACCGGCGAGCCGGTGATCCTCGACGGATTTCCGTACTACAACGAAGTCCTCAACGACTTTCGGTATTACGACGTCCGCGGGGCGCAGGTTCAGCCCGGCTGGATGACATTGACCTGGCGGGATGTGACCGAGCGCTCCCAGTGGGCACAGCGGATCAGCCTGTCCGAGGAGCGGTTCCGGCTACTCGCCGAGAACATGGCCGACGTCGTGGTCCGCATCATCGACGGCCGGGTGAGCTGGATCTCCAATTCCGTGGAGAGGGCCCTCAACGCGCCCCCCGGGTACTGGATCGGCCGGCAGGCCCTCGACTTCATCACTCCCCAGGATCGGGAGACCTACCTGAGCGGTATCGAAGGTGTCGCCCGTGGCGAGACCTTCATCGGCCGACTGCGAATCCGCGGTGCCGACGGAGTACCGCACTGGGTTCACCTGCACGCCAAGCCTTTCCACGAGGCCGACGGCACTCCCAACGGACTGGTCGGCTCGTTCCGAGTGGTCGATGAGGAGGTGGCCACCGAACTCCGATCCAGCGAGCAGATCGCCGATCGGGATGCGCAGAATCGCAGTCTCACCCGGCGCCTGCAGGACAAGACCGACCGGTTGCTCGCGGAACTGAAGAGCGCGGCCCGCTACGTCGAGTCGATCCTGCCCGGAGACCTCGACGGTTCGGTGCGGGTGTCGTCCCGTTACGTGCCGTCGGAGTACCTCGGCGGCGACAGCTACGACTACCGCTGGGTCGACGATGACCATCTGGTGTTCTATCTGGTGGACGTCTCCGGCCACGGCGTGGAGTCGGCGATGCTGTCGGTGTCGGTACACAACATGATGCGTACCGGCACGTTCTCACAGCAGAAACTGTTACAGCCCGCCGCGGTGCTGACCGAACTCAACCGGCTCTTCCAGATGGAGAAGCACGGCGGTAATTACTTCACCATCTGGTACGGGGTCTATCAGCAATCCACCCGGCGATTGCGGTACGCCTGCGCGGGCCATCCGCCCGCACTTGCGTTTTCATCCACCCCCGATGCCCCGGTGGAGATGACAGCCCTGACGGCGGCCGGCTTGCCGATCGGCACCTTCGAGGACACCCGGTTCGCGACCGAGACGTTCCTGGTGCCGCCGAAGACGGAAATCATGCTCTACAGCGACGGCGCATTCGAACTCGATCCGGAGGCCGGACGGTGGGATCCGAAAGAGTTCACCGAATTGTGCACACAGATGGTCTCGTCATCGGACTGGTCGGTCGATGACCTGATCTCCGCGCTGGTGGCCAAGACGACCTCGGGCCTGTTCCACGACGACTGCACCGTGGTGCGGCTGATCTTGGACTGAGAGCTCAGCCGCGCGCGTCCCAGAAGCCGCACTGGTGGCGTTCGGCGAAATCACCCACGACGACGGGCGCACCGGTCTGCAGCGAAAGACGTTGCGGCCGTTGCGGATCCAACCGCGGCCAGGCAGGCTGGCCTGCCACGTCCGGCGCCCCGGTGGCGACGAACCGGCTCCAGTAGGCGATCATCTGGTCGGCCAACGCGCGTTGGGCAACGTTGAGCGGCGGAGCCCCGCCCATGTCGAACAGGTAGCGCAACTCCAGGGCGTGACCGGCGCCGAGCGCGAACGGCACTGCGCGCATCGGCTCGGGGGCGGGTGCGGTGCGGTCGCTGAACTCGTAGGCGTAGACCGGTTGACGGCCGGCCAGTCCGTTGGCCAGCGAGTCGATCGGGCAGGCGAAGACACCGTCGCCGACGGCGGCGGCATAAGCCGGTCCGACGCCGTCGAACCGGCTCGGCGGGTAGTTGGCCGCCACCGCGGGGGCCTCGGATCCGAACGTGTCGGTCAGCATGCTCCGGTAGGCGGGTAGTCGGCCGCGGCGCAGAAACGTCGTCGCGACGAAGACGGTGAACTCGTCGGCGGTACTGCCGATCAGCACCGGAACCCGGGCCGGCACACCGGTGCCGACGACCGCGGGCAGGCCGGCGGGCAGGCGCTGCGTTCCGGTGACGGGGCCGGTCAGAAAGTTAGTCCCGATGCGGGCGTAGCCGGGTCCGGACTCGAGTCTGGTCACGGGCAGGTCGCGCAGGCACTTCGCGGCGGTGACCGGCTTGCCGCAGCCGATCTGGGCCGCATACCCGGCGCTGATCCGCTCGGCGGCGGGTCGGGCCGTTTGAGCCCCACACGGACCGCTCTGCAGGCTGGCCCCGCCGAACAGGCCGTGGGACTCGGGGGCGCCGAGGTGGTCGCACCCCGACATCGCCCCGGCCGACTCCCCCGCGATGGTGACTTTGGCCGGATCGCCGCCGAAGACGGCGATATTGTCGCGGACCCAGCGAAGCGCGGCCTGCTGGTCCGCCAGACCGTAGTTGCCCACTGCGCCGTCGGCCCCGGCGAGGGCGGGGTGGGCCAGGAAGCCCAGCGCCCCGAGGCGGTAGTTGATGGTGACGACGACGATGTCACCGCGGGTGGCAAGGCGCCGCGCGTTGTAGATGTCGGAACTGCCGTTGAAAAAACCGCCGCCGTGAATCCAGACCATCACCGGGCGCCGGGTCTTCGGGGTCGCCCCGGCCGGTGTCCAGACCGTCAGGTTCAGGCAGTCCTCACTGGTCGCCAGACCGAAGTCAGGGTCGGCCCGGGTGTCCTGGATGCAGCGCAGGCCGGGTTTGGTGGCGTCGCGCACCCCGGTCCAGCGGGCCGGGGCCGTTGGCGGCTGCCAGCGAACGGGGGCAGCCGCGTACGGGATGCCCTGGAACACCCGGAATCCGCGCCCTTCACTGGAACCGACGACACCTCGCACCGGGCCGTCGGCCGCGCGAACCACCGCCGGATCGGCGGTGTTGGCCGGGGCGGCCGTTCCGCACCCGGCGATGAGCACGACAAGACTCAGCAGGGCGACGGCGCAGCGAATGAGGGGGCCGACGGAACGGGGCGGCACGGGATCCGAGACTACGCGGCGCCTAGGACACCCCTTGCATAAGCTTAGTTACGTTCGATCGTTGATCTTCAGGTCGACATCGCCCACACTGTGATTGCTGGACACCCGTCAAGTTTCATCGACGCACGCCAAGGAGAGACCCTATGAGCGCACGGATCATGGACCCCGCCGCCAAGGTCCTTGCCACTCCGCAGGCCTACACCGACGAGACGAAGCTGCACGAGGCACTCACTCACCTGCGGGAGCACGCCCCGGTGGCCTGGGTCGAAGCACCTCCCTACCGGCCGTTCTGGGCAGTCACCAAGTACGCCGACATCATGGAGATCGAACGGCAGAACGACCTGTTCACCAACTTTCCCAGACCGTTGTTGGCCATCGCGGCGGCCGACGACGCCTTCCTGCGCGACGTGGAGGCGGGCATCGGGCTGCGCACCCTCATCCACATGGACGATCCGCACCACCGCGATGTGCGCAAGATCGGAGTGGACTGGTTCCGCCCGAAGGCCATGCGCGACCTGAAGATCCGCGTCGACGAGTTGGCCAAGATCTACGTCGACAAGCTGGTCGAGAAGGGTCCGGAGTGCGACTTCGTTCAAGAGGTCGCGGTCAACTACCCGCTGTACGTCATCCTCTCGCTGCTCGGCCTGCCGGAGTCGGACTTCCCGCGGATGCTGAAACTGACGCAGGAAATGTTCGGCGGCGACGACTCGGAGTTCCAGCGCGGCGGCGGCGTCGAGGACATCCAGGCAGTGCTGCTCGATTTCTTCATGTACTTCACCGCGCTGACGCAGTCCCGTCGGGAGCATCCCACCGAGGATCTCGCCTCGGCCATCGCCAACGCGAAGATCAACGGTGAACCGCTGTCCGACATGGACACGCTGTCCTACTACGTGATCGTGGCCAGCGCAGGGCACGACACCACCAGCGCGGCGATCTCTGGCGGCATGCTGGCACTGATCGAGAACCAGGACGAACTCGCGCGGTTGCGCGACGACATGAGCCTGATGCCGACCGCGGTGGAGGAGATCATCCGCTGGGTGGTGCCGGTCAAGGAGTTCATGCGGACAGCGCAGCAGGACACCGTTGTCCGCGGCGTGCCGATCGCCAAGGGCGAGTCGGTGCTGCTGTCCTACGTCTCGGCCAACCGCGACGCGGACGCCTTCGCCGATCCGTTCCGCTTCGATGTGGGCCGCGACCCCAACAAGCACCTGTCCTTCGGCCACGGCGTGCATTTCTGCCTCGGCGCCGCCCTCGCCCGGATGGAGATCAACAGCTTCTTCACCGAGTTGATTCCGCGCCTCAAGTCGATCGAGTTGGCCGGGGAACCCGAGCATATGGCGACCACCTTCGTCGGCGGACTGAAGCATCTGCCGATCCGCTACGAGCTCAGCTAGCGCCTCCCTGTCCACGAGGGAGCGTGTCGGTACGCCGACACGCCGTTAGCCCGGGCACTTCACGCACGCTCGCGGTCGGTCGAGGGAGACCTCAGGCGACGAACTCCGCGGCCCGGTGGGCCAGCATCGCAATGGTGGCGTGCGGCCCGCGACTGGGGATGCGCGGCAGCACCGATCCGTCGATGACCTGCAAGCCGCCCACCCCGTAGACGCGGCACTGCGGATCGACGACTGCGTCCTCGGCGGTGCCCATCGGCGACGTCGAACATAGGTGCTGCGAGGTGGACCAGACCGGGTCGCCGAGAACTGCAGTGCCGCGAAGGATTTCAGGGACGAGACGACATCCGCGTTGAAGATCTTCGATATCGGCGGGTTGACTGTCGTAGCGGTGCTCGATCCGGGGCGGGATCCTCGGGTCGGGCGCCGCAACCCCCCGCCACCCCCCGGACACGGGGGGCCTCCCCCCCCATCGCGGCGGCCCCCCCGCGGCCCCCGGCCCCCCGCCGGGCGCGGGGGTTCCCGCCCGGCC
>JAHBAP020000288.1 GCA_018500005.2 Mycobacterium sp.
CGATGTTCAGCGTGCACATGGCGGCGCACATGCTGCTCTCGATGCTGATTCCGATCCTGCTGGTTCTCGGTGCGCCGACAACACTGGCGTTGCGTGCCCTGCCGGCCGCCGGAAAGGGCAACCCGCCGGGTCCGCGGGAGTGGCTGCTGGCCGGCCTGCACAGCCGTTGGTCGCGGTTCTTCACCCACCCGGTGGTCGCCACCGCCATGTTCGTGGCCGGTTTCTACGCGTTGTACTTCGGTGGCATCTTCGACGCCGCGGTCAACCACCACTGGGCTCACGTGCTGATGAACCTGCACTTCCTGATGAGCGGGTACCTGTTCTATTGGGTGGTCATCGGTATCGATCCCACGCCGCGCGCAGTTCCCCAACTGGCCAAGATCGGGATGGTGTTCGCCTCGATACCGTTGCACGCCTTCTTCGGGGTGGTCCTGATGGGCATGCCCACGCTGTTGGGGGAGCGGTTCTACCGGTCGCTCCAATTGCCCTGGCACACAGACCTTCTCGGCGACCAGCATCTGGGTGGTTCGATCGCCTGGGCGGCCGGTGAGGTACCTCTCGTCGTGGTGCTGATGGCACTGCTGATCCAGTGGCAGCGCACCGACCGGAGAACCGCCACCCGGCTGGACCGGGCCGCCGACCGCGACCACGACGCGGATCTGGCCGCCTACAACGCGATGCTGGCCGAGTTGGCCCGCCGCGACGGCGTCAACCGCTGAGCTGTCCACAGTTCGCCTTTCATCCACAGCCACGCCGCCCATCCGCTCTTCGTGCCGCGGGTCTGTCGGTGCTGTCGCGCCTACTGGGGGCGAGCGAAACACCGATGAAAGGAATGGCAATGTTCGAGACTCCGATGACAGCCGTCGGCCGCATCATCACCGACCTCCGCCGCCGCGTGGTTGGCGACCAGGAGGTGATCAGCTTCCGGATGGCCTGCAACTCCCGGCGCCGTACCGCCGAGGGCGCCTGGGAGCCGGGTAACACCCTCTACATCACCGTCAACTGCTGGGGCCGGCTCGTCACCGGCGTCGGGGCAGGCCTCTACAAGGGTGCACCGGTGATCGCCACCGGCACGGTGCATACCAGCGAGTACGAGGACAAGGACGGCATCAAGCGGTCGTCGTTGGAGATGCGGGCCAACGCCGTCGGTCCCGATTTGTCGCGGGTGATCGTCCGCATCGAACAGTCTCCGCAGCAGTCGCACCGCGACGTGGAGGATGTCGAGGACCCCGACGAGTCCGAGGCCGAGGCGCTGGTTCTGACGTCCTGAGATGAGGCGAGTCGCGCCGGGTCCGCGCCCCGGCGCGACTTTGCAGGAGGTCCGAATTGCCCTAAAGCCCACCGACGAGATTGACGGTCATCGCTATGAAGAAGGTGGCAAACAGATACGACACCGTGGCGTGCGACATGACCGATGTTCGGAACCTCCGATTGGTCAACCCGATGTCCGGCACGGAGTAGCACATGCCGATGGCGAACGCGACGTAGGCGAAGTCGAGATACGCGGGCGGATCGCCGTCGAAGTTCATCCCGGGTTGCTGCGGGTCGGGTGCGGTGTAGAACATCCTGGCGTACCGCAGGGTGTAAACGGTATGGATGGCAAACCAGGAGGACAACACGCTCATCACACCCACCAGCCCCGCCGCCAGGTCGGGCTTGTCTCCTGAGGTGGCGTAGAGCAGGAAGACGACGCCGGCAAGACTCGTCAGGCTAGCCAACACGATGATCGCGTGCGAGAGGTGCCGGGTGCCGTCGCGTTCGTTGAATATCGCGTGTTGCCGCGTTGCCGCGGGGTCCATGCGTCGGATGACCGCCCAGGTCCACACCAGGTAGACCACCGCGGTGGCGATCCAGCCCGCCGCCGGCGCGTAGTGCGGCCGGTCGGTCGCTGCGGTTAGAAGTGCGGTCGCCAGGCCGGCGATAGAGGCGGCAGCCAAGCGAAATGCCACGGGGCCGCGTGCCCCTAAGAAACCGGGAATCTTCACAGGCTGAAGTCGTGGCGCTCGGTCAACGCAGAAAGGCCGCCCATCGCCTGATCCTAAGAGCAAGTAGTCCGGCGTGCAGGCATGTGCGGCATGACTCGATCGATGCCCAACCTAGGATGGGCGCGTGGCGGAATTCATTTACACAATGCGCAAGGTTCGCAAGGCTCACGGCGACAAGGTCATTCTCGACGACGTGACACTGAGCTTCCTGCCGGGAGCCAAGATCGGCGTCGTCGGACCCAATGGCGCCGGCAAGTCCAGCGTGCTGCGCATCATGGCCGGCCTCGACCAGCCAAACAACGGCGACGCGTTCCTGGCGCCGGGCGCGACGGTCGGGATTCTGCTGCAGGAGCCGCCGCTGAACGACGAGAAGACCGTCCGGGGCAACGTCGAGGAGGGCCTGGGCGACATCAAGGTCAAGCTCGACCGTTTCAACGAGGTCGCTGAACTCATGGCCACCGATTACTCCGACGAGTTGATGGAGGAGATGGGTCGGCTGCAGGAGGAACTCGACCACGCCGACGCCTGGGATTTGGACTCCCAACTCGAGCAGGCGATGGACGCGCTGCGCTGCCCGCCGCCCGACGAGCCGGTCACCCATCTGTCCGGCGGCGAGCGACGCCGGGTGGCGCTGTGCAAGCTGCTGCTGAGCAAGCCGGATCTGCTGCTGCTCGACGAGCCGACCAACCATCTCGACGCCGAGTCGGTCGCCTGGCTGGAGCGCCACCTCGCCGAGTTCCCCGGCACCGTCGTGGCCGTTACCCACGATCGCTACTTC
>JAHBAP020000568.1 GCA_018500005.2 Mycobacterium sp.
CCGCGAGCGGCGGCCGCCCGCGCCGCCCACAGGCCAAAGCCCGGCCCGCCCCCGCCGGCCGCACCCGGGTGCCCGGGGCGGCCGGGGGGGCCTGGCCCCCCCGGCCGGCGGCCCCCGGGGCGGCGGGTGGCCCCAAGGACCGCCGTGCTGCCCGGGCAGCGGATTCCGCCAGGACGGATCGTGCCGGACATTCCGGCAAGGCTCGCGCGGCAGCGCGATCTGCCGAGTAGGCCCCAGCGCCGAGGAGCGTGCAGTGAGCAACCAACACTTCGATGCGGTCATCATCGGCGCCGGTTTCGGCGGGATGGGGGCGGCCGTCCAGTTGAACCGGATGGGCTATGACAACCTGGCCATCATCGACCGGGTGGACGACGTGGGTGGCACCTGGCACGTCAACCACTACCCGGGTCTGGCCGTGGACATCCCGTCGACCACCTACTCCTACTGGTTCGAACCGAACCCGTTCTGGTCGAGGCTCTACGCACCGGGTGTGGAACTCAAGCGTTATGCCGAGCACGTCGCCGACAAGTACAACCTGCGCCGCTACATGCGGCTCAACACCACCGTCGATGGTGCGAGTTGGGACGAAGATGCCCGCCGCTGGGTGATCACCCTCGTCGGTGGTGAGACGCTGACGGCCCAATTCCTCATCGCGGCAACGGGTTACCTGTCGCAGCCCAAGTGGCCCGACATTCCCGGCATCGACACCTTCGAGGGCAAGGTGCTGCATGCCGCCGAGTGGGACGACAGTTATTCGATGCGCGGTCGGCGGGCCGCGGTCATCGGAACCGGTTCCAGCGCGGTGCAGATCATCCCCGAGATCGCCAAGGAGACCGCGGACCTGACCGTGTATCAGCGGACTCCGATCTGGGTGCTGCCCAAGCCCGACTTCGGTATTGGGCTGCGGGTGCAGCGGGGCTTCGCGCGGGTGCCGCGGGCGCAATACGCTCTGCGCCGCACCACCGACGCGGTCACCGACCTGATGGTCCAGATCGCGATGTGGAGGTACCGGTACTTCAAGGCGGTCAACAAGGGCGTGACCTATGCCGCCGGGCTGCACCGGTTCCTCTCGATCCGCGATAAGAACGTCCGTCGCGCGATGAAGCCGAACTACGCCTACGGCTGCAAGCGGCCCACCCTGTCGAACACCTATTACCGGACGTTCAACAAGCCCAACGTCCATCTCGAGACCGCCGGCATCGACCGGATCGAGCCCGACGGCATCGTTTCCAAGGACGGCACCAAGCGGGTCATCGACACTCTGGTGCTGGCCACCGGTTTCGATGTGTGGAACGCGAACCTTCCGGCCATCGAGGTGATCGGCCGCGACGGCCGCAATCTGGGTAAGTGGTGGCGGGAGAACAGGTTCCAGGCCTATGAGGGTGTCACGGTCCCGTCGTTCCCGAACTTCATGTCGATGTCGAGTCCGTACTCGTGGGTCGGTATGTCGTGGTTCGACACCGTCGAGTGCCAGATGCGGCATATGGACCGCGTGTTCGGTGAGTTGAAGCGCCGTGGCGCAACCACTTTCGAGGTGACAGAGGAGGCAAATGACCGCTTCCTGCAGCGAATGACCGATCTGCTCGACGACTCGGTCTTCATGCTCGGCGGCTGTGCCGGATCGCGGTCGTACTGGTTCAGCGAGTCCGGTGAAGCGCCACTGTTCCGGCCGACCTCGGTCCGCAGCGCATTGAAGGAGCAGACCGAGTTCCCGTTGGCGGACTACTCGATCGTCTGATCGGGGCTGACCTTACCGTGGCTAACCGCCCAGTTCGGATCTGACTTCGACCAGGGTCTCGTCATCGCACAGGCCGAGGCCGTGGGCGATATCGGCGGCGGCCGTCGCGTCCGCAACCAGATGCAGCGGGATGCCGGTTGCGCGCAATTCGGCGGCGCGGGTGCGCAATTCGACATTGCGCTCATCGTCGTCGTCGCCGACCTGCCGGATCAGGATCAATTCGATCCGCCCGGGGAACTCCCGCGCCATCTCCTCGTAGGTCAACGCGTCGCGCTGACCGCTGTCTCCGATGAGCACGAATTTCATCGTCGGGTAGCCCTCGAGCAGTCGCCGGATGGCCGTCCGTTTATGTTCGGGACCGCTGCGGCGCAGATAGCGCTCGGTCGGGCCCCAGTCAGTGAGGAACATCGGGCCGACCGGGAATCCGCGCAACTGAACGAACTCCTGCAGTGCGGGGTAGAAGGACCAGGTACCGGTGGAGACGTAGAAGAAGGTCGGGACCGGCTTGCGGTGGCCGGTACGGGACGGGATTCCGCGGGCCAGGCCACGGTAGAGGGACGCCATGCCGGGGATGGCCGCCCGTTCGCTGGCCTCCCGCAGCACGGTGCGGACCACCATTGCGGCCCCTTCGGTCAGTCCGGTCAGCAGGATCGTGTCGTCGATATCCGAGATGACCAGGAACGGCGCCTTCAGCGACGGTTTGACCACCCGCCCGGTACCTGAGGCCGACTCACCGTCTTCTACCGGCGCGACGAACGCATGCGCCTCATGCCATCCGGTCCGCAGATCGGGGACCGGTAGGGCGAAGTTCGCGTAGCCGTGCGAATCGGTGACCTCGGTGGCGCTGTGCGAACCGATTCTCAGCTCGACCTGGGCTCCGACGATGTCGAGGGCGGCGTGCCGGCGCAGGTTCGCCTGCGCCACCTCCCAGTAGGGGATTCGGCTGTCACCGGGCAGTTCCGGGGCCTCCATGACCCGCACCCGCACCTTGGCGACGTCATCGGCGACGAACCCCCGATAGACCACCACCTGCAGGCCCCGGAAGGCGCCGGTCTTGATCTTCTGCTCACGACGACGCTTGGTGACATTGCTTTCGACACCGGCCACGAAGGCGGCGGTCTGCGGGCTGCGCAGCTTGGCGCTCAGTTCCGAGGCGATCCGGCGGGGGAGGCGGGGCACAGGTTCAAGCATCCCAAAAACCGACTGGTGCCGGTTCGGTTATCGCGGGGGTTGGTTATCCCGGCTTGCCGGGAGTGAAACTCATCGGGGTGCGGGTGACGTTGATGCGCGGCCCCTGCGGACTGCGGGTGGCCGGAGGTGGCGCCGCCGACGGGGACGGTTCGGCTGGCCCGGGCGCCCCCTGCTCG
>JAHBAP020000243.1 GCA_018500005.2 Mycobacterium sp.
ATGTGTATAAGAGACAGCCCCCACGACGGCCACCATCTGGCCTTGCGGCACCGTGACGATCTTGCCGATGGTGTCGGCCACCGCGGTACCGAGCAGGACTGCTCCGGCCATGTTGAACACCGCCGACAAGAGAATTGCCTGACCCGGGGTCGCCCCGCGGGTGGCCACCAGTGTCGCGATCGCGTTGGAGGCGTCGTGAAAGCCGTTGGTCAGCGCGAAGGTGACGGCGAAGCCGATGGCGATGATCAGCCCGACTTCCACCACAAACCTCCCGTTGACCGCGCTTACCTTAGTTGAACTCATAGTGAACGGGGCGCAGACGAACGCTTAACTGGCCCGTCGTCGGCCTGTTGTCGAACTGTTGTCCTCGCCCGTCAACCATTAAGTTTCCCGGGATGACTTGGCTGAACCGGGTGAGCCCGCTCATGACCTACGCCGTGGCGGTCCTCATCGGGGCGGCCGCCCTGGTCTGGGCGCTGGCCGCGTCGTTCGGCCAGGCCCCGCGGTTGGCCGCCGGAAGTATCGTGCTCTTCGGGTTGTTCGGTGCGGCCTGCACCTGGCTACTCAACAAGATTCCGTACCGAATCCCGGTTCGGCGCACGACCAAACTCCTTGCCGCACTCTGGGGCGCCACGGCGGCCGCCGGGATCGCCCTGCTCGCCAACCGGGCGATCTACGACCACTTCGACGGCCGCGGGGAGTGGTCGCTGTTCACACCCTTCACCGAGGAGCCGTTGAAGGATCTGGGCATCGTGGTCGTCCTGCTCCTGGTGCCTGCCCAGGCCCGCACCGCACTGGTCGGCCTGGTGGTCGGATCCTTCGTCGGACTGGGCTTCGAGGTCGTCGAGGACGTCGTCCAGTCGATGAACAACGCCCTCGCGTCTGCGCCGCCGGGTGCACCCGACAACTGGGGTTCATTGATCGTCGATGTGGTCCACGAAGTACTGCGCCGCAGTTGGACCGGGCACATCGTGCTCAGCGGGATCGCCGGGTTCGGCATTGCCTACGCGATGACGGAGCGTCCCGCGCTGCGGGGCTGGGGGGTCGGGGCCGCTCTGGTGCTGTTGGCGTTCGGCGGGCATTTGTTGTGGAACTCCCACCGCTTCGGGCTGTTCTACGTGCTGGGCCAGTTCGGTGTGCTGGCGGCCTATCTCTGGTTGATCCGGATCGGACGGTCCCGGGAGAGGTCGATCACCACCTGATCAGCAGCACTTGCGCGAGCCGACTTCGGCAGCCACCTGCTGGTGTTCGGTGGGATCGATGGACTTGACGGCGGCGACGTAGCCGTCGATATCGATCTTCTTGCCACCCACCCAGGTACCGAGCACCTTGACCTGATCGAGGATCTCTTCGACCGGGACGGTGTGGATATCGGCCGAGAGCTCGACCAGGTCGGCATACTTGCCGACCGCCAGCGACCCGATCTCATGGTCCCGCTTGAGTTGGTAGGCGCCGTTGATCGTGATCGCCTTCAGCGCGTCATCAAGGGACACGGCCTGATTCGCACCGTGCACCGAACCGCTGATCGTCGTGCGGGTGACGGTGTGCACGACGTTGAGCAGTTGGTTGGGCGGCGTCACCGATCCGTCGTTGTGGTAGCTGGGCCGCACGCCGGCCTCGAACGCATCCCGGACACGCTGCCACTGCGAGCCGTGCGCCGAGTCGAACATGGTTCCGTCGAGCAGGTCCCCCCAGTAGATGTACTGGAACGGACTCAGCGAGCAGGTGACCCCGAGGGCGGCCGCACGCTCGAACTGATCGCGTCGCGCGGCACCGAGGTGCTCGACCCGCCAGCGGTGGTCCGAGCCGAGCAGATTGAACTTCGACAGTGCGGCGGCGTAGGCGTCCAGGACGACGTCGAACCCGACGTCGCCGTTGCAGTGGAAAGCGATCTGGTAGCCGGCCGGAACCAGGGTGTCGAGCACCTCGTCGAGTTGGGCGCGGGTGTAGTTCATCTGCGGCTCGCCGCGCGGCGTGGTCGGGATCTGTGCGGTACGGGTCGTCGGATTGTCCTGGTAGTCAAAGGAGATCGCGATATTTCCGATCCACGGCGATCCGTCGGCCCACAGCTTGATGCCGACCTTCCGAACCAGGTCCGGGTTCGGGAAGGCGATGTCGTCGCCGGCGTCGGGCTCCAACGACATGTGATAGAGGTGCAGCCGCAGCGGGCAGCCCGGAACCGCGGCCAGCGCGGCGTAGGCCTGGTACTGCCGCGCGTTGTAGGTGTGCTCGGAGGTGGCGGTGACTCCGTTCTGCGCCATCAGCTTGTAGAACAGCGCACCGGAGTGCAGCGGATGCGGGATCGCTTTGGGCAGGACCGCGGCGATCACGTTCATGATCGCCCCCGACTCGAACGCCGTCCCGTTGCTGGTGACCCCGTCTGCCTCCCGGCCGTAGGTGCCGCCCACCGGATCGGCCGGCGCCTTACCGTCCGGCCAGCCCAGCATCGCGATCGTCGCGCTGTTGAAGTAAAGACCGTGCCCGGAGTTGTCGACGACGGCGACCGGCCGGTCGCCGAAGATCGGGTCGAGGACGTCCCGGGTCGGCATCGGGGCCTGCTGCAGCAGGC
>JAHBAP020000385.1 GCA_018500005.2 Mycobacterium sp.
CCTTCGCCGCTCGCGACGAGGACCTCGCAGCCATCCGCAGCGACCTCGGCCTCGTCGGCTAAGCCACCAGCCCCCGACTGGGGAGCCCGGTCGCCTCCACCCCCCAGGAGCGCGGCCGGGCTCCCCCCTTTTTTGCGTCGGATGCCCGCACTGCGGGCGCGCGGAAAGCCTGCGCCACAACAGAATTAATCCGTTCAGCAGGCCCCCATCGTCCCCGTCAGGGAACCCGTCACCGCCAGGGCTGGCGCCGCTTGACGGCCTCGCTCGTCGCGCGACGCGCGCCGCGCGGCACCGGCCGCATTTGCCGCCCTGCCGCAGTGGACCGGCATGCGCTTCGCGCGCCGGCCCACGCGGGCGGGCAAATCGTCCTCCCGGCCTACGGCTTGACCCCGGCGGAGCCACCCTCACGGCGAGGACACGGGCGAGCCGACCGGACACCCGATGCCGGTCACCAACAGAAAGGAGGCGCTCGATGAGCGCTTTCATCCTTCCCGCCGAGCACATCCACGTGCTGCTGTGGGGTGCCCTTCGCGCCGGCCACGGCCGGGTCTGCTGGCACTACGGAAACCCCACCCGCATGGGCGAACTGACCGACACCACCGCCAGCACCGTCGGCCAGATGCTGCTCGACGCCAACGTCGCGTCGGTCAACTACCTCTACAACGCCACCGACACCGCCGAGGCCTACCGCTACCAGCGCCCGGTGCACACCGACTGGAGCGCAGTGGAACTGCTCAAGGCCCTGGCCTGCTACGAGTACCAGTCCTGCGAAGCACCCGACTGGGAGGGAAGCTCCGCGCAACGGCTGTGCCGCGTCATCGAGCGCGAGTTGATCGTCACCCTGCGTGGATGGCAGGAAGCCCCGTGGTCACTCTCAACCACCACCGCCAGCACCGCGGCGCAGCGCCGCTACCGGTCCTCCCGGCGCGCCGAGGCCCTGCGATGAGCGGGCCGGCCAAGATCAGCGGCGAACAGTACATCCAGGTACTGCTGGAGCGGCAGGCCGCCTGGATGACCCAACACGGCCACGGAGCCAAATACCCGCCGCTGCTGGAGTGGTTCATCAGGGAGGAAGACACCGCCCTGGTCGACCTCGACGCCACCGGCTAGCGACGCGCCGCAACTGACCACCCCACCGGGGCCGGGCCCGATTCTGTTCCCCGCAGAGTCGTGGCCCGGCCCCCTTTTTTGTTCACGGGCGGCACCGGGCAGGGCGGCGGCGCGCCAGGCGCGACCGCCGGATGCCCACCCTGCGGGCGGGCGGAAAGCCTGCGCCACAACAGAATTAATCCGTTCAGCAGGCCCCCATCATGACCGCCAGGGAACCCGTCGGCGTCAAGCTACGCCGCTTCACGGGCTCGCCCGTCTTCGTATCGCGCTGCGCGCTCACTGCGCCGTGCGGCTCCGACCACTTGAGCGGCCCGCCGGAACCGGCCCGGCAAGCGCTTCGCGCACCGGCCACGGCCCGGGCCGCCCAAGTCGCCTCCAGCCCTACGGCTGCGCCTTGCCGCCGCCACCCTCGCGGTCCCAGCCAGGCCTGTGCCGACCGGTACAGAAACCCGGTCACCAGAAAAAAGAGGAACTGCCATGTCCCTGAAACTCGATGCCTCGACGCTCATCTCCAGCCTGCCGGCGATCCTGGGCTACCAGGTCTACGACTCCATCGTCGCGGTGCTGCTCAAGCGCAATGGCGGACAGGACGCGATCGACTGCGTGATGCGCGTCGACGTCACCAACCCCGTCGACCAGATCGCGACCATGCCCCACGTCACCGGGCGCAGCGCCAAAAACACCTCGGGGGCGATCCTCATCGCCGTTGCCGGACCCGAACACAACAAGCACGCCGGGGACGCCCTGGATGCGCTGCGCAACGCCCTGATGGACCTCGACATCCCGGTCCGTGGGCGCCTGAGCACCGCCACCACCGCCGAGCCGGCGCTGTGGACCGACATCGACAGCGGCGACAGCGGCATCACCGCCCCGTGGACCGACAGCCCCGTCACCACGGCGAGCATCGTCGAGGGACGGGTCGTGGCCAACACCCGCGACGAACTCGTCGGTGAGTTCGCCACCACCGAGCCCGCAGCACCGCAGGTCGAGATCGACAACCTCGAACCGCTGATCGACGCCGGCGAGGAACTCGCCGCGATCATCGCCGGAAACGGGGAGGTCACCCCCGACCTGGTGGGACGGCTGGCACTGGCCATCACCGTCAGCGTCCGCCTGCGCGACGCGCATCTGCTGCTGGGCCTTGACCACATCCAGCGAAGCGCCACCGTGTGGACCGCGATGTCGCGCAGCATGCGCGGAATCGCCCGCGCTCAGGCCGCAACCATCGCCGCCGCCTACCACTACATGGGCGGGGACGGACCCCGCGCGGGCATCGCCGTCGACGTCGCCACCCAGGCGGCGCGCGACGCCGGACAGCAGCCGCTGAAGCTCACCGGGCTGCTCGACACCGCGCTGCACATGGGCGTGACCCCCGAGAAGATCCGCGACGTCATCGTCAACGCCGGCAACGCGAGCAGCGACGCCTAGCAGCTCCACCCCCCCACCGGGGCCCGGTTCGTTCTCCACCCCCAGGAGGACGAGCCGGGCCCCCTTTTTTGCTGTTTCTTATACACATCTGAC
>JAHBAP020000367.1 GCA_018500005.2 Mycobacterium sp.
AGATGTGTATAAGAGACAGGGCGTCAAGGATGGCGTCGTTCTCTGTGGCCGTTGGCGAGTCCTTGAAGATCAGCGAGCCCTGGGTGACTCTCCACCCCGGCCGGGTGAATTCGTCTTTGACCGCGACGGTGATGCCTTCCAAGGGCCGCGGGTCACCCCGCCGATAACGCTCCTCAGAGTGCTTGGCTTCTTGCATTGCCGTATCGAAGTGCCGGTCGGTGATGCAGTTGACCTTGTCGTTGAGCGCCTCGATCCGCTTGATCTGGGCGTTCAACAGATCGACCGGCGATACCTTCCCGGCCCCGAACCAGGCGATCAGATCGTCGACCGAGGCGTAAAGGAGATCGCCCGGCTCGCCAGGAGCGGTGTTTTGACCGTGCCCGCAGGAATCGACCGCCGAGGCGATGAGCGCAGATCCCACCACCGCGCCCGCGCCTTTGATCACGGTCCTGCGCTCAACCATGCTTCCCTCGTTTCCTCACTAGTTCGGGTGTGTGCCTGACGGGCTTCTACCCGATGGACCAACGGCCTTCTCGTGGGCAATCTATCGCTGGGGCTTGGCCTCCTGCCGAATTTGGTGATCCCCCATACGACGCCAATGGGTGTGGGACTTGGGCGCCTCGTCATCAGAGCAGCCACCGGTTGACAAGCGGGACGGTTTCAGTGGTCGTTTACAGATCTAGCCGGTCGATCGTCCATTTGATGTTGTCGAGGTGCGGCATCTCGCGGCCGTCGTCGCCGCCGATTTCCTGGCGGATCAGTGTCTCGAGTTTGGCGCTGGATGCCAGCACGAGGTTCGCGTGCTCTCCCTTGGTGGCAGCCAGATTCGTCATCTCGCCCGGATCGGTCTCTAGGTCGAACAGTTCGACATCATTGTGCTCGTAGATCTCATCGAGATCGCGGGGACGATTCCGCTCGATCGGGGCGAAGTACCGAGTGAACTTGTACCGGCCGTCATACATCGTGCGCAGGCTCCCACGCTTGCGAAGGTCGGGCCGGTAACCGGTGGCGGCAATAGCCTGTTTGGGGTCCTTGTTGGCAGCCTTCGCCTCAGCCAGAATGCGGACGACCTCACTGTCCACGGTGGCCAGGCCGCTGTAGGTGAACAGCACAGCATCGCGAACCGAATGCAGATCCGCGCTCCGTGGATCACCCAGTGCCGCAGTGAAATCCCGGCCCGGCAGATCGCGCCCGGCCATCTCGGCCTGGCGGCCTGATGGGACACCTGCAAGTGCCAGCAGGCTGGGTGCGAGGTCGATGTGACCGGTCAGTGCGGCACATTCCTGTCCTCCGCGGACGTCGGGATGCATGACGTGCATGGGCAAGTGGATCGCCTCCTGATAGGCGAAGGGCCCCTTGCCGCGCAGTCCGTGGGCTCCTGCCATCTCGCCGTGATCGCTGGTGAACACGACGATGGTGTTGTCGGTCAGCGACAACGCATCGAGTTCGCCCAGCAGCAGATCGAGTTGCTCGTCGACACTGCGGATGCTGTTGAGATAGAAGTTGGAGAACCGCCGCCAGCGTTCCTCTTCGGGCGGGATGTTGCCGAGGGTGTAGCCCCACGCCTTGAGAAACTCGCCGTGCGCGGCGGGGCGGCCCGGTTCATCCATCGGCTGTTCAAGGTTCTTGGGCAGGGCTGTGTCCCAATCCTTCTCGTACAGAATGTTTTCTGGAGCGCGCGCGGCATGCATGAGCAATTTCCCGGTGTCCTGAACGTTTTGTCCGGGAGCGTCGGTGTTGAAGTACATGATGTCGTGCGGGTTGACGAGGCTGACGAACAACGCCCATGGCTTGCTGTCATCGGCCAGCGGACGGCCGGTGTTGCGCAGCCAGGAGACCGCGCTGCCGGCGATCATGTTGTCGTAGGTGTAGCCGCCCAACGTGTGGGCCACCACGTCGCCCGGCCACACGTAGTCCGAGAAGCCGTAGGCATCCATCTCGCTGGTGAACAGGTGATCGGGGCTCTCCCGGTCGAATTCCCGGTTCAGATGCCATTTGCCCTTGTAGGCGGTGTAGTAGCCGGCCTTGCGCAGCATGTGGCCCACCGTCGGGATGGATGTGCTCAGCGGCTGCACGTACGGCATGTCAGCGTTCTCGAACATCTTGTTGTCCGGGGTCTGCAGCCCGGTCAGCATCACCGCCCGCGAACTGGTGCACATCACCGCCGGGCAATAGTGATTGCGGAACGTCACGCCCTGGGCCTGCAACCGTTCCCGGCCCGGCAACGCCATGCCCTTGGGCCACTCGCTGAAGAACCGCTCCTGATCGGTGAAGACGAACACCATGTTCGGCTTCGCCGCCCGCGGCGGTCGCGGCGTCGGCGCCGCCGACTTGCTGGCAGGCTTCGAAGCACACGATGCCGCGACCGCAGCCACCGAAAGACCGGCCACCGACAGGAACGCTCGCCGACTGGCGCGCTCCGAAATTTTCCCGACAGGAGCGGCCTCTTTCATGAAGCAACCACTCAATTGCATTGGCTGGATCCGTCTTCGTAGTAGTAGCAATCCACCGTGTAGCCGCTGGTGGATTCTATGTCGAACGCCGTTGTGCGGCAGGCGACGAAGTTACCCCAGTCGGTACATGACGTGTTGGGCTCGCCTGCCTGTGCCACCGGGGCGCTCCACAACGCCGCAGCACACACAGCGGCCGCAGGCGCAACCACCATTGCCGACACGATTGCATTGATCTTCATCCTGACCCTTTACTCGTTGTAACCCGGCGCTTGACCCCTCGGCGCCGTGCTCGCCTGCTTCCACAAAGCTCGGATGACACCCATTAGCGGTGTTCCGCGAACTTTTCGGTAGTGGCCTGGACCCAAAGCTCGGCATGAGCGTTGTCGTACGAACCCAAAGGCACCGCATCAGTGAGCAATCGCTCTTCCGCTCCGCGACTGGACGTCAAAGGCGATTCACACAGCGCAACCGTTTGTGCGCGCAGCACAACAGCTCCGATGAATCTTGGCGCTCTGCACCGAGTCGATGCGGTGACCGCAGACCTAGCGTGAGTCCTACACAAGAACGGCGGGCACCTCGACGGTCCCCTGAGAGGCAACGCGCCAGGAATCCAGGACCAGGAAAGGACAACCCATGAAAAAGATCTTCGCCGCTGCACTGATGAGCGGCTCCGCTGCGACTGCCGTGTTCGGAGCCGCTCCCGCCCAGGCCGACAGCTATCAGGACATCAACGCGTACGCCTTTCTCAAGACGATTCGGGAAAACGGCATCACGGGCAGCAACGACGTTCTGCTGGGCTGGGGCCGCCGGGTCTGCGCCGACCTTCACGCCGGTTACAGCCCGTCGCAAATCTCCCGCGCGGTGTGGCTAAACACGGGGATCGCGGAAGAGCGCGATGCGCTGTCTCTTATACACATCT